>DRAO01000433.1 GCA_011041825.1 Chloroflexota bacterium | reverse complement strand
TCCAGAACATCACCGACGTGGGCCACCTGCTGGACACGGGCGAGGACAGAGTGCTCAAGCGGGCCAAGCTGGAACGCCTGGAGCCGATGGAAATCGTGGAGAAGTACACCCGCAGCTACTTCGAGGATATGGACGCCCTCAACGTCCAGCGGCCTGACATCTCCCCCCGTGCCAGCGGCCACATCCCGGAGCAGATTGAGCTGGTGAAAATCCTGCTGGAAAAGGGCTACGCCTACGAGGTGAATGGCTCCGTGTACTTCGAGGTCGCCAAATTCCCCGAATATGGGAAGCTATCCGGGCGCAGGGTGGAGGAATTGCTGAAGGGAGTGCGCATCGAGCCCAACCCCGAAAAGAAGCACCCCGCCGACTTCGCCCTGTGGAAGCGGGCCGAACCGGAGCACATAATGCGCTGGCCCAGCCCCTGGGGGTGGGGTTATCCCGGCTGGCACATCGAGTGCTCGGTGATGTCCACCAAGTACCTGGGCCAGCCTTTCGACATCCACGGCGGCGGGATGGACAACATCTTCCCCCACCACGAGTGCGAAATCGCCCAGAGCGAAGCGGCCTACGGCGTGCAGTTCGTGCGCTACTGGATGCACAACAATATGGTCACCGTCGAAGGCACCAAGATGAGCAAATCCCTGGGCAACGCCATCTACCTCAAGGACCTCTTCAAGCGCTATGCTCCCCTGACGGTGCGCTTCTTCATCCTCAACAGCCATTACCGCTCTCCCCTGGATTTCTCCGATGAGGCCCTATCAGCGGCGGAGAAAGGGCTGGAGCGGCTGTGGAATACGGTCAGGGAGGTGCGGGACCGCATCCCCTTTGCCGAGACCGGCCCCGTTCCAGACGAGGTAAAAGAGGCCATCGAGAAGCACAAGGCCGATTTCCTGACCGCAATGGATGATGATTTCAACACCGCCCAGGCTCTTGGGGTGCTGTTTGATTTCTCCAAGTCGGTAAACACTTGGCTGGCCCGAGAAGAAGCCCTTTCCAAAGAAACCCTTATGGCCATAGATGGCCTCTATCGGGAGCTGGGCAACGCCATCCTGGGCATCATCCCCGATGAATTCCCTCAAGAGGTCCGGGGTGAGCTCGAAGTCCCGTTGATACAGCTCCTCATCGAACTGCGCCAGGAATTCCGCCAGGCCAAGGAATGGGACAAAGCCGACCGCATCAGGGAACGCCTGCAAGAATTAGGCATAATATTAGAAGACACTCCTCAGGGCACCAGGTGGCGAAGGGTAAGACAAGGGGTAAAGGCATAACTTCACGTCCCTCACGGGCGAAAACCGAGCAAAAAAGCGCTGCTCCTCGGAAGCTTCCTCCTGCGAGGGAGCAGGGGGGCATCAGACTTTCCAATCCCTCGGCGGAATTCCTCTATGGGCGCAATCCTGTTCTCGAATCCCTTCGGGCTGGAAGGCGCAAGTTCTACCGCTTGATCCTGGCGGAAGGGGTCAGGGATACTTACCCGATTGACGAGATAATCTCCCTAGCTGCCCGAAAGGGCCTTTATCCCCTTTACTTCCCCCGGGAGAAGCTGGACGAAACCATACCTGATGGCCACCATCAAGGGGTATTGCTCGAAACCTCCCCTTATCCCTATGCGCTGTTAGAGGAAATCATAGGGAAGGCTCCGGAGCACCCGCTGCCCGTCGTGCTGGTGCTTGATTTGCTTCAAGACCCCCAGAATGTGGGGAATTTGCTGAGGACAGCGGAAGCCGTAGGGGTAGCGGGGGTGGTAATCCAAGAAAGGCGGGCGGTAGGGGTAACCCCTGCGGTGGTCAAAACCTCCGCCGGAGCAGTGGAGCACCTCCTCGTAGCCCAGGTAACCAACCTCAACCGGGCCTTGGAGGGGCTGAAGGAGGCAGGCCTGTGGGCAATGGGCCTGGAGAAAGCCCCTGAAGCCGTGGATATTTTCGAGGCTGACCTGAAGATGCCTATAGCCTTAGTGATAGGGAGTGAGGGCAAAGGCATACGGCCTTCGGTAAGGGAAAAGTGCGATTTGCTCTTAAAGCTCCCGATGGAAGGGAGAGTCTCATCGCTCAATGCTGCCGTGGCTGGGTCCATAGCTTTATACCAGATTTATTACCAGCATAAGCGCTGTCTTCCTCAGGGGTAGAGATGAGGGAACGGTTAATAGCCACGTTATTGCTTATCACAGCTTTTGCCATCAACGTAGTTTTCACCTACAGTGTTTTCACCTCCCGTTACCCCGGGGCCAATGATTTTTACTCCCGCTGGGCTGGGGCAAGAGCCTTCTGGCGTGATGGCCTGAGCCCTTATTCAGATGAGGCCACCTTGCAAATCCAGATGGGCATCTACGGGAGGCCAGCCCGCCCTGATGAAGACCCCGGCCTTTTCGCCTACCCTTTTTACACGGTTTTCTTCCTCTGGCCGCTGGTTTGGCTCCCTTATCCCTGGGTTCAGGCCATATGGATGGCCCTCCTGGAATTTATGCTCCTTGGAGGGGTATGGATTGCTTTCTCCATCTACGGATGGCAACCTCCTCCGGGGTTGAGGATTGCGACACTGCTATGGAGCCTCTTTTTCTATTACGGGGCACGAGCCATTATCCTGGGGCAATTTGCTGTGGTGGTGTTTTTCTTCACCACCCTTACGTTTTGGGCCTTGAAGGAAGGGCGTGATTACCTGGCAGGGGCAGCTCTAAGCCTTACCTCCTTTAAACCCCAGATGGTATTCCTGCTCATCCCTCTCCTGGTGTGGTGGGGGATCATCAAGCGTAGGTGGAGATTCCTTGCCGCACTGGCCGGGGCTTTCGCCTTGCTTCTGGGAGCTTCCTGGGCGCTGGAGCCTTCCTGGCTCCAGGGGTTCCTGCATCAGGTTTCCCTCTACCCCTCTTATACAGCCATAGGCTCGCCGGTGTGGATTATAACAAACTACTACTTCCCCATACTGGGTAGAGTCACGGAACTCCTGCTTTCCCTTGCCCTGCTGGCTTACCTGGTATTTGCCTGGCACAAAACCTTGCAAACGGATTCTGAGGAAGCATTCCATTGGTCCACGGGGATGTGCTTAATCATAACCAACCTGATAGCGCTTCGCACCGCCACTACCAACTACGTGATTTTGCTCCTCCCCACGCTCTTCGGGTTTAAATTCCTGGCCGAGCGCTTCCACACCCTGGGGCTCTGGCTCATCTCCGGCGTAGAGGCAATCTCATTCGCAGGGTTGTGGGTTCTATTCCTCGCCACGGTTGTGGGCGAATTTGAACATCCAATTATGTACCTGCCCTTCCCATTAATCCTTTTGGCCTTCTTCCTCTTCCTGAGGCAGCTCATTACTTGATTGTGGTTACATAATAGGCAAGGTTCCATCCCGGAAAGGCTGGAAAGGAGTGTTGAAAAACTCCGGGGTTAAAGCTGCCCCGGAAGCTGAGAAGAAAGAAATGCAAACGAGGTGGTATGATGTCCCTCTATATTGGCACATCAGGGTGGGTCTACCCGCATTGGAGAGAGGTGTTCTATCCGGGGGATTTGCCTCAGCAGGAATGGCTGAGCTTCTATGCTCGCCATTTCCCTACGGTGGAGATTAACAACAGCTTTTACCGGCTCCCCAGCGAGGAAGCCTTCAAAGGATGGAGGGAAACGGCTCCCCGGGGGTTCATCTTCGCTGTGAAGGCCAACCGCTTCATCACCCACCTTAAGAAGTTGAAGGTCTCCCCCGATTCGGTAAATCTCTTCCTCAAGAGAGCCCGCCTGTTAGGGGAAAAGCTGGGCCCCATCCTGTTCCAACTGCCTCCCCGATGGCGTTGCAATCCAGGCCGGTTGGAGACATTCCTGGAATTCCTGCCGGGCGACCTCCTTTACACCTTCGAGTTCCGAGATGAAAGCTGGCTTACTGAAGAGGTTTTCCGCATCTTGGAGGGAAAGGGGGTTGCCTTCTGCATCATAAGCCTGCCAGGTTTTGAATGCCCCATCAAGGTAACCGCTCCCTTTGTCTACATCCGTATGCACGGGAGCGGCTTGGTCTACGGTGGCCTTTACAATGCAGAGGAGCTGGCCCACTGGGCGGGGATAATAAGGGGCTTCCTGCGGGATGGCCTGGATGTATACGTGTATTTCAACAACGACGCCTTCGGTTTTGCCGTTAGAAACGCCCGGGAAATTACCGAGATGATTCAATCCCTATAGCGCTCTTCCACCGTTGAGCTTGAAGGTTTAGCCTCGGGCTGCTAATCCCCAGCCTTCACCAAGATGGATTCGAGGTATTCATCGGAGACACGGCGTCGGGCGTAGGTGGCAGGGCGTTTTGCCAGGGCTTTGGGTATCATCAGTAACCCGGCTAGCTGCCCGCATAGCCGTGCCCTGGCCGCCTCACCTCTCCACGCTTTAAGGGCCTCTCGTGTTATGCGCAATTGCGCCTTCAGGATGAGAAGCCAGTATTTGCGGAAGAGCTTCCCCGGGTAATCTTTGGCGATGACATAGATGAAATTGCGCCCATTGTAGAAGCTTGCCGTCTTACCCCCTCCGGTGGCACTGAGGCGGTGGTAAACTATGGCTTTGGGGACATATATGCATTTGTAACCAGCTATCTGGGCTCGCCAGGCGAGGTCCACATCTTCACAGTACATAAACATCTCTTCGTCGAAAAGCCCAATGTCTTCCAACATCGAACGGCGGTAGGCTGCTGCCCCTCCACAGGCCCCGAACACGTATTCCTCTTCGTCGTACTGCCCCTCATCCCGCTCCCATACCCCTCTGTTCCCCGGCACACCATCCACCCGGTAGAAATCCCCTGCCGAGTTTATCACATCCCTCCGGTCATAAAGAAGCATCTTGCTGGCGGCCATCCCTGCCTCGGGATGCCGCTGCAATGCATCATACAGGGCAGCCAGCCAATCGGGGTGAGCTTCGGCATCGTTGTTCAGGAGGGCGATTACCTCGCCTCGGGAATGCATTATCCCCACGTTAGCCCCCCCGGTGAGGCCCAGGTTGCGGCGGAGTTTTATGAGCTTAACCTCGGGGAATTCCCGTTCCACCAGAGGTACGGAGCCATCGGTGGAGGCGTTATCCACAAGGATGACCTCGAAATTGCGGAAGGTCTGATTCCTGAGGGAACCCAGGCAACCTCGGAGGAATTTCTCCCCGTTCCAGTTGGGGATTATAACCGAGAAATAAGGAGGGGGTGATTCCCCGCCATCCTGAGGGATAAATTTCACTTCCTCTGTTCCCATAAGCTTACCCCGCCCTTTCATCGCTAGACTTCTTCAGCCCAGGCTCCCTCTCGAAGAAGGCTTTCAGAGCCTCTTGCCAAGGTCGCAAAGTTATGTCAATCTGCGCCCCACAGAAGTTACGCAAAGGAGTGTAAAGGGGAGGAGTCGCCACCCGCTTCCATTGATCAGATGTTATGGGTTCTACAGGCACATCGCCTCGCCCTGAGAGCTTGAGGATGAGGCAGGCGAATTCGTACCGAGAGCAGCTTCCGGAATTCGTGAAGTGATAGATGCCGTAATGCCCGGTACGGATAAGCTTGCTTATGGCGCAGGCCAGGTCCAGGGCATAAGTGGGGTTGCTCACCTCATCTGCGACCACCCTGAGGGCACCCCTCTCATCGGCAGCCCTGATGATCTTGGTGACGAAGTTGTTGCCCCCGTGATAGTAAAGCCAGGCGGTGCGCACTATGTAAAATCGGGAGAGGATGTCCCGTACAAATTGCTCCCCCGCCAGCTTAGAACGCCCATAAACTCCGATGGGATTGGGAGGGTCGAACTCCCAATATGGTTCCCGCTTGGTGCCATCAAAGACTTCGTTGGTGCTCACGTAGACCATTGCTGCCCCACATTCGTAAGTGGCCAGGGCCACGTTGCGGGTTCCCAAGGCATTGACAGCGTAAGCCTTCTCGGGTTCCCGTTCACACCCGTCCACGTTGGTGAAAGCGGCGGTGAGGATTACCACATCAGGACGGAAGGCCAGCAGACCTTTCCTGATGGCTTCGAGGTTGGTGATGTCGTATTCGGGGCGAGCCATAGGGAGGACTAAATCATCGGTTAACACCTCCAGCAAGGCACGTCCCAGCTGCCCTCTGCTCCCTACCACGGCTATCCTCATCCCCTCACCTCCTGAAGCTCACTTAAATGGAATGCTACCCTGTTGGGTATACACACCAGGTTCACGTCAGGTTACGTTACAAAATCAAGATTGACACCCCCCAGTCTCGCAGATACCTTCAGAATCCCGAAGAGGAGCATCCCCAGGAAAGGCAAAGGCAAAGCAGCTAGCCCCGTTAGGATGACCTGCCATAGGCTCAAGAATTGCACCGAATACAGAGAAAGTGGGGGCAAAGGCCAGGTCACGGTAAAGCCAATCCGCCATAAGCAGAAGAGTGCTGGTAACGCAGTCAGGTATACGACGAAAAGGGCGTATCCGGCCAGAGCCTCAGCCACCTCCACAAGGTCTCTTTCACCCTCCACCAGGAGCCACAAAAAGGGCAACAGAGCAGGCACAAACAATGCTATCAGAGTTCGCCTGATGGTGCCCCAGGTTGATAGAACCTGATAGAGCGTGTTGTAAGATGGAGCCGAGCACTCCTGCCTGAAGAGGTAGGCGTTCAGCGTAACCGATAAAATCCCTCCCAAGAAAAGGATGGCTGTGAGAGGCCGCCTTTGTATCAGGGCGATGATCAGGGGTAAGAGGGCTATAATCAGCACCAAAGGGAGCCTGTGCCATTGCCCGGCTTCTATCGCCCTTTCCCTCGCCTTCGCCATTGCCTGGTCAGCCTCTTTAATGGCAAGGTGTGCCAGTTCAAAGGCTTCTTTGTAGTTGCCTGTCTCAAATGAGCTCTGTGCTATTATGGCATCCCCTTTGACACCTTCCTTCAGCCCTTTCCCCCTTAAATTCACCAGGTAGAAATCAGCCAGGTTAACCCGCTGACGGGCCAGCGCAATGGCTTTCTCGGCTTTCCTATCCTCGGGCAACCTGAGGATGGGGAATAGGATGTGGCCCTGAGCCTTGGTAGGGATAGGAATCCCCATCAAGGCTGCTAAGGTTGGGGCAATATCGGTGGCCGAGATAGCATCATAGCGGCCAGGCTTTATGCCTTTGCCAGCAATGATTAACGCCGAAGTCCTCCCGGAAGCCAAGAGCACCGCCAGGATGTCCTGGGTGGGGTTTGATTCCCTCCCTATCAAGCGAACGAGTTCATCAAGCCCGGCTATGTCTGGATGGGAAGAGGGCTTCCCCTGCTGAAAGGCTTCCCCTCCCAAATGCACCAGGAGGAAATCGGGGTGGAAGTACCTTATGAACCGTGCCGCTTCCCGGGCAATTTGCTCGCCATCGTCCCCTTCGGCCAGGAAAAAGGCATCGAAATCATCGGAAGCATCGAGCATATCCTGCCAGAATTCAGGTCCGGAGAAGGCCACAGTTCGCCCAGCACGCTTCGCCTCTTTCAGCAGATGGTCAGCCTGGAAGGGTGAAGGCGTGAAGTATACTCCCCCCATATCGGGAGAAGCCCCTGTCAGGAGCACACTAAGGGGGGTATAATTTCCAGGAGCATCGGGCCATATCACCGGAGCATACGCTCCTATTTCCATCAGGTGCTTCAAGTAGCCTGCCCTCTGGTATGCATCCGGCTCCCCTATTTCTGCTATCACAAGCACTAACTTCTGGCTCACGGGGGTAGTAGGCAAATCGGGGGGGAGCTTCCCTTCAAAGGGAGGGGAGAAGTTCAACAGGGAGTCTTCAAGCATAATCAGCCAAAGGTGGGCTAGATATGCGGTCAGCGTTAAGAGAAGGATGGCAAGAGCCAGGAAAAGGCCTTTTCTCATAGAGCTCTCCAGGTGAAGGATTGTACGAAACTATTGCATCCCCTTAGCAATGGGTAAAGCTTGACTAACCGCTAGGTCCCATATATTTCCGGTTTAAGCACGGCGATGTAGGGCAGATTCCGGTAGATTTCCCCGAAATCCAGCCCATATCCAACCACGAATTTATTGGGAATATCGAACCCCACATAATCGAGAGGCACGTTCACCAGGCGCCTTTCTTTCTT
>DRAO01000184.1 GCA_011041825.1 Chloroflexota bacterium | reverse complement strand
GACCTTGTGTCGGCGGAGTTTCAGCCCGTTTAATCCGCCCCGAACCTCGTGTTCGGGGCAAAGATTTCTAAGGCCCTATCGCCTACCAAGCTGTTACAGACTCGTAGCGCAAGATGACACCTTGCGCTACTTGCGCTACATTTGAGGCGTGAAATGCGAGGGGTGGCGCACAGTTATGTATCATCCCTCGGGTTTATGGAAGGCCAAGGTCAGCTAAGTAAGGGTTGTACAGGTAGCGGGTTGAGAACTCACCCTCAAAGGTGGCATGATAGGCGAAGGCCCGGGCCGGGTCTAAGAACCAATCGCCACGCCGCAGCACCTTGCCAATCGCCTGGCTGTAGCCCCAGGGGGTGTTAGCCCTGTCCGACTTGTAATTATCGCCGTCCAAGGTGGCCGGAAGGTTGGAGCCCCGGTAGTTGAAGAGCCGGTCGAAGGCCCGCCCCTGCCCCACTTCATCCCGATGGGCCCACAGGGTCTCATAGATGGAAATCAAGCGGTAAGTCACGTGGCTGTCATTCACATCCTCGGGAATTTGGGCCTCCTCCCCCACCCGGTAGACCACCTTCCACGGGCCCAGAGCGATAGGGTGGCCATGTATCCCGTGTCCATAGGGCTCTACGTAAATAATGGGGTGTTCTCCCTCAAATTGCACCGGCCCGAATATCCTGAGGTACCCGGCTTTGACTGTAGGGTCGGCTGTATAGAGGTATATATCTCCGTGGGCAAGGGTTTCCATTGCCTGCAAACGCCCGTAACGGGAACCGTCTTTAAAAACGGCCAGTTGGATGGATTCCATATCGTTTTCGTGGCAGCCTCTGGATTTCTCGCAGTGCTCAGCGGTGTAATCACGGGGGTGGAAAAGGCTGTAGAAGATGAACCAGTGGGTTTCGGTCTCCACCACCGAATAATAGACATAGGCTGAGAGGTCACCGATGGGCTGGTTCTCCCAATTGTTATTGCCAATCCAATCCCCATCAAAGTCCACCGCAGTGATGTAATCCTGGTCAGAGGCTGCCCCCTGGTATATGACCGGGGCATAATAGTAAGCAAGTTCGTATTCGCTGAGCGAAGGGGTGGTGTGGGGAAGCGGGGTTAGAGGTGGGGTGTTGGGGTTACAGCTAACCATCACCAGAATTAGCAAAACAAAGGGGATTGATCGTAAAGGGTTCGGCATTTCTTTCCTCCTCGTTAAAATGCTACCTTGCCAGTGACTATCAGAAGCAGGCATCCAAGCACAACCACGTTGAGGAAGAGCAGGAAGGAAAGCAACAGCAATTTCCCGGGGCTAGCAGATTTCAAGAAATCCATAGCTTCCTCCTCTGATGTCCTTTTTCAAGGTTACATCGCCGGCCCAGACGGTCCTTACCTCGCCCGTTGGGGTACGCACGAGCAGAGCACCGTCCTGGTTGACATCTATGGCGGTGCCCTCTATAACCTCGTGAGGGGTGATGACGCACACCTCCTGATTGAGATTAGCCAGCCGCTTTAACCAGCCTGGGCGGAAATCCTCCCCCTCCTTAAGCCGTATGTATTTGTCCTCAAGTCGCCGCAGGATTTCCAGGAGAAGCGGGGTTCGTGGCACACGGTACCCCAATTCGTTGTAGAGGCTTGTAGCGGTGGAGGTCAGGAAAATCAAGGGTGATTTCAAATCCCGGAAGTCAACGTTGACATTTAGCCCCAAACCAACCACGGCATAATCCAGGCTTCCCCCCTTGATCCCAAGTTCAGTGAGAATTCCCCCCGCCTTTTTGCCCCTTATGAGGATGTCATTGGGCCATTTGATGTGGACTCGAAGGGGGGTCATAGCTTCCACCGCTTCGGCTACAGCCAGGGAGGTGATCATCGTGAGGCACTGAGCCCGATGGGGAGCCAGAGGGGGACGGAAGAGAACAGACATAAGGATGCTTGTGCCAGGAGGTGAAAGCCAGCGGCGCCCTAACCGGCCTTTACCTGCTGTCTGTTCCTCGGCAATGACGATGGTGCCTTCTTCGGCCCCGGCTTCGGCCAGCCTCTTCGCATCTTCATTTGTAGAGCCGGTCACTTTATAATAATAAATGCGCTTCCCCAGCATTGTCAGGGGAACGTATGGCTCCATCAAGGCGTCCTCCATTGTCCATCCCTGTGACCCCTCTCATAATTATACGGCTTTATCATTATAATGGCAACCCCGGCGGGGAAGAGGGTGTTGAAAAACCCTGAGGTCAACCCCTCACCCGTGAGGCAAAGTTTGAAAGTATTTTTGCACGGCGGCTTCGCCGCCGTGCAACAAAATACTACTCTTTTTTTCCCTTTGTTCCCGGGGGCAGGTTTAACCCCGGAGTTTTTCAACACCCTCGGGTCAAAGGGTCTTGACAAGTCCAGATTTGCGTGTATAATATATGTGCAAATTGCAAATATTGACCAGGAGCATACAAAGTGCCGAGGTATAGGTGGCGGAGGAGGCTTAGAGGGACCAGATGCCCCCGGAACATAAGCGGATTTCTGGAGCCCTGTCTGCTGTTTCTCTTGCATCACCATCCCGCTCACGGGTACGAGCTTCTCGACAGGTTGCGGAGGTTCGGGTTCGACAAGTTAGAAGTGGACCCCAGCACCGTCTACCGGGCTCTCCGGTGGATGGAGATGCAAGGCTTGGTGGAATCGGAGTGGGATTTCAAGACAAGCGGCCCACCCAGGCGGGTCTATCGCCTTACCGAAGAGGGCGATAGAATCCTGGCTTCGTGGGTTGATGACCTTCGGGAAACCAGCAGGATGCTCAATCACTTCATCAAAGCTTACGAGAAGCATATGGAGCAAGAGAAGAAATGAGGGTCTTGTTTGACCTGCTCTCTACCCTAGAGGATGCTCCTGTCAGGAAAGTTTGCGCTGGCATCTTCTGGACGGCAGTGACTACGAGGGCTACAGGGCTGGCTTCCACCGTGCGGGAGCTGGATGAGGAGCACGGGGGATTTGTGGTAGCTGATGCTGGCACCCTGGAGGGAAAAAGTGGCCTGGAACTGGCTCAGCTTGCCTTCTCCGAGAGCACGGTAGAGGCTTCTATCGGTGTGGCAGCCATAAACTCCCTGCTTAAGGTGGACGAAAGCCTGTGTCGGGAAGTAAACGCTGCCGAGGTTATCGCCGAGAAGGGAACAGGGAAGTACATCGCAGTGGTAGGCCACTTCCCTTTCGTCGAGAAGCTGCGGAAGGTGGCCCGGGAGGTTTGGGTTCTGGAGAAAAGGGTGCGCCCTGGCGATTTGCCTGCCGAGAGGGCAGCGGAGTTCATACCCCGGGCCGATGTGGTTGCCATTACCGGTACCACCCTTATAAATCACACCTTCGATTCAATCATAGGACTGGTTCGCAACGATGCCTTCGTCATTATGGTGGGGCCAAGCACCCCCCTATCGCCTTTGCTCTTCGAGTACCGGCTGGATGCCCTGGCAGGCTCAATAGTGGTGGATGAAGAGGAGGTGTTCAGGAAGATAAGCCAGGGGGCAATCTTGAGGCAGCTAAGAGGCCTCAGACAACTGGTAATGTTCAAGGAGATGGCGTGAACTGGCATAACATAATCGGCAGGATTCGGTCTTTCTTGGAGGATATGTACGGCCTGTCGTCCTACTCAGAGGAAGAGTTCAGGGCGGAGATTCGCACTATCCTTAAAGCTTATCGAAGGGGTAACATTGTGCCTGCGCTTGAGGCTCTGGTGAAGCACCTAGACAAGCTTATAGAAGTGTTGGACAACGGCGATGAAGGGAAAATCCACCACGAAGGTGAAGCCTTCATAATTTCAGTGCAGAGGGCCTGGGAGCTATACAACCAGGGGGGAGTGGAAACGGAGGACAGGGCCTTAACAAAGGTGATGTACCTTTTCGCCAAGGATGAATTACCCGAGATGCTTAAAGACCCCCGGCAGCATCAGAAAGCCCTACTAGAATTGAGGCGTTTCCGCCGGGTGATGGAAAAGGTGCTGAGACCACAGGAAAAACCATCAGGAGGTCAAGATGCTAACTGAGGAAAAAGTCATAGAAGCCCTTAAAAAAGTGAACGACCCGGAGCTAGATAAAAGCATCGTCGAATTGGGGATGGTAAGGGACGTTAAGGTGGAGAACGGCAAAGTGAGTTTCACGCTGGCCCTTACCACCCTGGCCTGTCCTCTCAAGGACAGGATAGTAGCCGATGCGAAGGAAGCCGTAAGCTCCCTGGATGGGGTCAAGGAAGTGGATGTCAAGCTCGCTGAGATGACCCCTGAGGAGAGGGAGAAGCTCTTCAGCACCGTCAAACCCCGGGAAGGGGTGGCCCAGCGCTTCAACAGCATCAGAAGGGTCATCGCCATAATGAGCGGCAAAGGGGGCGTGGGCAAATCCCTGGTGGCAGCGTTGCTGGCTTCGCATCTACGCCGCCGGGGTTACGAAGTGGGCTTGCTCGATGCCGACATCACCGGCCCGAGCATCCCCAAGATTATGGGCATCACCAATCGGCCCTTGCCCAGTGCTACAGGCATCATCCCGCCAGCCAGCTCTACAGGCATCAAAATCATCTCCATCGGCCTCTTCCTGCCCAGCGAGGATGATGCCGTCATCTGGAGGGGGCCACTCATCTCCCGGGCCATCCAGCAATTCTGGGGCGACGTGTTCTGGGGCAACCTGGATTACCTGATAGTGGACTTGCCGCCCGGCACTGCCGATGCTTCCCTCACTGTGATGCAGTCGCTGCCGCTCAACGGCATCATCCTGGTGACATCGCCCCAGGAGCTGGTGAAAATCATCGTCAAGAAGGCGATGAAGATGGCCCAGCATCTGCACGTCCCCATCATCGGGGTGGTGGAGAATATGAGCTACGCCATCTGCCCTGATACCGGCAAGAAGTGGGAGCTTTTCGGGCCTAGCAGGGCTGAAGAAGTAGCCCGGGAGCTACGTGCTCCACTTCTAGCCCAAATTCCCATAGACCCTGAGATTGCACGGCTTTGCGACCAGGGGCGCATAGAGGAATATGAGGTGGAGGACTTTGCCCGGGTGGCCGAACGCATCGAAGAGATAGTGCCTGAGGTACAGCCGAGGTTCTTCACCTCTATGGCAGATTTCTCAAGGGGGGATTAGCTATGAAGATAGCGGTTGTGACAGATGATGGCGTTACCATAAGCCCTCACTTCGGAAGGGCCTTATACTACCTGGTGGTCGAAGTAGATGAGCAGGGCAACATCGTGGGCAAAGAACTCCGGGAAAAACTGGGTCACAGGCATTTTGCAGCTCAGGAGCACGGAGGAGAAGATGCCCTTGGCCGCCATGGCTATGGTCCCGTTGCCCAGGACCGCCACAGCCGTATGGCTGCTGTCATCGCCGATTGTGAAGTGCTCATCTGTGGCGGAATGGGCTGGGGAGCTTACGAAGCGATGAGCTCTTATGGCATAAAGCCGATAATCACCGACATCGTGAACATCGAAGAGGCGGTGCAGGCTTACCTTAACGGCACCATCGTTGACCACACCGAGTGGCTGCATTAAGCTTGCCACATAACCTGAGGGAAAGGAGGTGAGAGCTATGGGACGCTTCGGGCGAGGACGAGGCTTCTGGCCCGGATGGGGCTATGGCAGGGGCTGGTTTGGCCCTGGTTGGGGCCGGGGCAATCCCTATCCTTTCTGCCGGTTCTTCCCCTGGCTCCCTCGCCGCTGGTGGGCCTTTGGCTACCCTTACTTTAGGCCCTGGGTCCCTTACATCCCCTACGGGCCCTGGTGGTAAGTCACGGGATACGTAATGTATCATAACGCAGCGGAAAGGAGGTGATACTATGGGTGGCTACAGGTGGATGTACTACCTGACCGGGCTCCCGGGGTGGATGCGCTTCGGGTTCAGCCCTGGCTGGGTGGGCAGGAACCCCTGGGGCCTTGGGCCGTGTGCGTATTATCTCCTCACCGGGCAATGGCCCACGCCTGTTACCTGGGGTGCCTGGGGGTGGCCTGCTGCCACAGCCTGGGGCGGGTGGCCGACTTTCACCTCGCCCTGGTTTACCCCAGAGCAAGAGGTGACGATGCTTAAGAACCAGGCTGAATTCCTCAAGCAGCAGCTCGATGCCATCGCCAAGCGCATCGAGGAACTTGAGAAAGAGGCATAATCGGGAGAGAAGGAGGCGGGCCTATCGGGGAGAGCAGCCTGGCCCGCCTTCCCCCTCCCCTTGAAGCAAATTCTAGCATATTTTTCACCTGGGGGCAAACATTGGCCCTGGTATATGCTGATTGAGGAGGTGAGATAATGAGAGTGGTGGTTTCTTCGCAAGGGCCAGAGCTAACTTCAGGGGTGAGTCCGGTATTCGGGCGATGCCCTTACTTCGTGTTCGTGGATACCGATACTATGCAGTTCGAGTCCTATCCCAACGAGGCGATGGGAGCCCCTGGCGGGGCAGGTATTCAGGCGGCGCAGTTTGTGGTTAATCAGGGTGCCCAGGCGGTGCTCACAGGGCGGGTAGGGCCAAATGCCTTCAACGTGCTCAACGCCGCCGGTGTGCCAATCTATTCCGTCGGTGGTGGGACCGTGCAGGAAGCCGTGGAGGCCTTTAAGGCCGGGCAGCTCCAGGCCATTTCCGGCCCTGGCGGTTTCGGTATGGGAGGCGGCTGGGGTATGGGCCGTGGGATGGGCCGAGGAATGGGCCGCTGGGGCGGGTATGGCCCAGGTGGTTGGGGAGGCTTCGGCGCTCCTACGCCCCCACCTTCGGGTGGATGGGGGGCCGCTGCACCTCCTAAACCATCTGCCTCGGAGCTGGAGGACCTGAAGTCTCAGCTTGAGCAACTCAAAAGCCAGGCCGAAGAGATAATCAAGCGCATTGAAGAGCTGGAGAAGGGCAAGTGAGATGCTCTGATTTCCTATTGGACAGCGGCAGCGCCGCTGTCCAATAGGAAACCTTATATCCTGTGGGAGGTGAGCTAAATTATGGTGACCATTGACCTGGAGAAGTGTGCTGGCTGTGGGGTGTGTGCTCAGACCTGTCCGGTAGGGGCGATAAGCGTGGTGGACGGCAAAGCCAGGGTGAATCCTTCACTGTGCAACGACTGTGGCCTCTGCGCCAATGCCTGTCCTACAGGGGCCATCGCCCACGTGGTGGAACCCGTAGCAGTGAGGGAGCTTGGCCCTCAGGAGAAGGTTCCCGCATCTGAACTCATCAAGGTCAAGACGGTGCCAGCTCCCGCACCGATGCGGAGGGGTGTGCTCCCGCTGGTGGGAGCCACGTTGGCCTTCGTAGGGAAACAACTGGCCCCCCGGTTGGCTTCTTTCCTGCTGAACCGATGGACCGCTGCCCCTCCCGCTGGAGCTCCTGGCAGGGGGAGGGGACGGCGATTCCGACTTCGCCGCCGGGGCAGATGGTAAAAGAGGCTGGAGGGAGCAGCTATGCCTATCTACGAATATAGATGCCAGGACTGTGGTAGACAGGTGGAGCTCCTGGTACGCTCGGAGGATGCGGAAATCCGCTGTCCTTACTGCGGCAGTAGCTCTTTGGAGAAGCTCCTCTCGGTTCCCTACGTTATGGGAGGGAGGGATATGCATTCCTCTGAGTGGAGAACCTGCTGTGGCAGGGATTCGCCTTGCGATGCTCCACCCTGTTCTTCAGATGGTATCTGCCGGAGAGGGAGATGAAAGCATTGGTAGAGCAAGTGGAAGGGATTCTCAAGTTCCGGGGTAAACGTCTCACCAAACAGCGCCGGCTCATAATCGAGACCCTCAAGAACCTGCAAGGCCATTTCGATGTCCAGGACCTGCATCGGAGGGTGGAAGAGGCTGACCATCGCATTAGCCTTTCCACCGTCTACCGCACCGTCAACCTGTTGAAGGAATTGGGATTCCTCAGGGCGCTGGATATAGGTGAAGGCTACACGCTTTACGAGGTTGTGCCGGAATTCGAGCACCACCACCTGGTGTGCATCAGATGTGGCCGCATTGTGGAGTTCCACTGTGAGCACTGTGAGGCAATTCACCGCCGCCTGGCGGAAAATTATGGCTTTGAGATAGTCTCCAGCCAGGTGGTGCTTCAGGGCTATTGCCCTAAATGCAGGAAAGAGCTCAACACAGAAGCCCTTTAAGGGAATCTTTTCTTCGATGGCGGCGAAGCCCCTGTCGAAGAAACAATCCTTATCTAGCCACCTGACACTTTTACGAAGCTGGGCTCAAAATGTCCGGGAGCTGGAAGCTCCCGGCTAAGAATCTGGAAGCGGGTTGAAAACCCGCTAACCCTCAGCCGGTTTTCAACCGGCTTTAAGGCTTCTCAGCCGGGTGATTCATCG
>DRAO01000183.1 GCA_011041825.1 Chloroflexota bacterium | reverse complement strand
GGGGAGTTTTCAAGATACCGCCGACCTTGTGTCGGCGGAGTTTCAGCCCGTTTAATCCGCCCCGAACCTCGTGTTCGGGGCAAAGATTTCTAAGGCCCCATCGCCTACCAAGCTGTTACAGACTCGGGGCTTAGAATTCACTTGCCGCCGGAGGCATAATGTGGTATAATATTTAACGCCTGCAAGCAAAGGGGCTTGAGGATGAGGGGAAAGATGGTTGATTTTTACCTATATCCAATATTTATTTCCATACTTATTGTGGTTCTCATTATTATTCCTTAGCAAAGAAGGCCGCCTGTAATTTAGTACAGGCGGCTTTTTTAGTTTTTCAAAATTAAGCCTGCACAACGTTAAATCGTTGTGCCAAGAAGGCAAAGGGAGGAAGGGTTATGGAGATAGAGATGCTAAACACAACGGTAATGACCCCTATCGCTACTTTGGACGGCAACTATACTACAGACTGGGAAAAGGCCTATGCTTCCAGAACCCAGTGGATGAGGAGTTCCGTAATCAGGGAACTGCTGAAGTTCACCATCCAACCAGATGTTATCTCCTTCGCAGGGGGATTACCCGCACCGGAGTTCTTCCCCATCCGAGAGGTTAGGGAAGCCTGTGAATACGTGCTTGCCCACCAGGGGTTCACAGCCTTGCAGTATGCTCCTACAGAGGGGTACCCGGTGCTACAGACCATACTGGCCGAGAAAATGCACAAATACGGTGTCCCTGCCGAGGAAGAGAACATCCTTATAACCACAGGCTCCCAACAGGCCCTTGACCTGATAGGCAAGGTGTTCATAGACCCGGGGGATTATGTGCTCAGCAGCGAGCCAACCTATGTAGGAGCCATTCAAGCTTGGAGAGCTTACGGAGCCCGTTTCGTAACGGTGCCCTTGGATGATGACGGGATGCAGGTGGATGAGGTGGAGGAGGTGCTCAAACGCTATCCGGTCAAATTCATCTATGTTCTACCCAACTTCCACAACCCTGCTGGAGTCACCCTCAGTGAGGAAAGACGTTACAAGCTGGTGGAGATAGCAGCCCGCTACGGAGTGTTCATCGTCGAAGATGACCCCTACGGAGAACTCCGTTACGAGGGGCACGACCTGGTGCCTATGATAACCCTCCACAAGGAGAATGTAATCTACCTGTGCACCCTCTCCAAGACGCTGGCTCCCGGCCTCCGGATTGGCTGGATAACAGCCCCCAGCCAGGTGATAAAGAAGCTAGCTCAGGCTAAGCAGGGGGCAGACCTGCACACCACGACTTTCACCCAATACATTGCCGCTGACATCCTGGGCAGGGGCCTGCTTCGGGAGCATGTGCGTAAACTCCGAAGGGTTTACAAGGAGCGCCGGGATGTTATGCTTGCCGCTATGGAGGAATTCTTCCCCGAGGGCGTGAAGTGGACCCGACCTCAAGGAGGGTTATTCCTCTGGGTGAAGATGCCAGAGCAGGTGGATGCGGAGAAGCTGCTCACCAAGGCCGTGGAGGAGAAAGTGGCCTTTGTGCCGGGTTTCGCTTTCTACCCCAATGGCGGAGGCCGCAATGCGATGCGCCTGAACTTCTCCAATCAACCTCCCGAGAGGATAAGGGAGGGTATCCGACGCTTAGCCAATGCCATAAAGCTGGAGATAGGCGCTTCATAAGGCCACTTTTGTAGTCAAAGTCTCTAAGCGCAAGGGGGGCTTCGGCCCCCCATTTGCGTTTTAATGCGGGTTAAGTTATAATTGGCTTTGCATCCTGTACGTAATTCCGGCAGAAGAGCTATGCCAAAAGGCCTCGTCGTGGAAACGGAACTTCGTGTCAGATTCGCTGAGACCGATGCTCAAGGGGTGGTTTATTATGCCCATTATTTCGTGTGGTTCGAGGTCGCCAGGGTTAACTTCCTCCGAACCCTTGGGTTCAATTATTCCGAAGCCGAGAAGGCAGGCATAGGTTTTGTGATAGCCGAAGCCTATTGTCGTTATTTGGCCCCGGCCCACTTCGATGAGCTCATAAAGATCAAAACCTGGGTCGAAGATATAGGCAGGAGCAGCTTTACACTGGGTTACGAAGTTATAAACGGTGAGACAGACCAGACGTTGGCCTTAGGCAAAACTACGCAGGTCTTCCTGGATATGAAAGGCACCAGAAAGCCTATACCTATCCCCGCTCCGGTTCGAGAGGCGTTAGAGAAGGCAAGAGATTCGGGAGGAGAAACGGGAGGAAATGTCGAAGGAAGAGCTGTTGGGAAGGCTTCGCCGCATTGAAGGGCAGATACGGGGTGTACAAACTATGATCAAGGAGCAAAGGGACTGCGAAGAAATACTCACCCAGATTATGGCAGCCAGGGCTGCCCTGGAACAAGTGGCTGTTGTCCTGGTGAACGAATACCTGGGGGAATGCATAAATCACCTTGAGACCCAAGCTGATAGAGACAAGCTCCTGAGGACAATAAGCCTGTTTCTGAAAAGATGGTAAATCATACCCGGAGGGTGTAACGATGTCCAAGGCTATGGAAATCAACAGCGAGGAATTTGAGAAAGAAGTGCTTCAATCGAGTAAACCCGTGCTGGTGGACTTCTGGGCTGAATGGTGCCCTCCTTGCAAAATGCTAGCCCCTGTGTTGGAAGAAATTGCGGAGGAGAGGAAAGGTCAGTTAAAAATCGTGAAAGTTAACGTGGATACCAACCCTTCTCTGGCTACCCAGTTTGGCATAATGAGCATCCCCACCTTAATCTTATTCAAAAACGGGCAGCCAACCGAGAAGTTGATAGGTTATATGCCCAAAGCCAGGCTCCTGAAGGTCCTTGATAAGCACTTGCTTGACACAGGCCGATAAGTGATTATAATTTGGCTCTGTATTCAGAGAAAATGGAGGAGGTGAGAAGGCTAGATGCCGAAGAGGACATACCAACCCAAGGTCAGACGCCGTTACCGTGTCCATGGCTTTAGAGCCCGGATGAGAACCAAAGGGGGGAGAAGAGTCCTTAAATCCCGACGCCTTAAAGGCCGCTGGCGCCTCACCGTCGAGTGAGTGCCGGGATAGACCTCTTGTTAAGCAAAGTTATTCACAGCTTGGTGAATTTGCTTGAATAAAGCAGGTTGCCCTAGTTATGAAGACGTGACGGAACAGAAAGCAAAGCGATTTAAGCTCAGGCATATTCGCCTCAAAGATAAAGCCCGCATAGGACAATTACGTCGAGAAGGGTTATCTTGGGTTCACCCTCGGATAATCCTCTTGGGATTCCCGAACGATGCAGGCAAATTGCGGGTGGCCTTTTCCGCCAGCAGGAAGTTAAGCAAAGCTGTCCAGAGGAACAGGGCTAAACGCCTCCTTCGGGAAGCCGTAAGGCTCCAACAGCACCATATTAAAAAGGGGTGGGATTTGCTGTTTATAGCCAGAGGTGCTGCAAAAGGAGCTACCTTAGACGAAATGAAATCTTCCGTCAAAGAAGTCCTTCAAAAAGCGGGCTTATGGGAGAAGGAGCCTTGCAGGTAAAAAAGGTAGCTTTGTGGGGGATTCGTTTCTATCAAAGGTTCATATCGCCTTCACTACCTCCCTCCTGCAGGTTCTATCCTTCCTGCTCTGAATACACCTATCAGGCAATAGAGAAATACGGGCTCCTAAAAGGGGGGTGGCTGGGCATAAAGCGCATAAGCCGGTGTCATCCCTGGAACCCGGGAGGGTATGATCCTGTACCCTAGGGGCATTCTTGGCGTGCTGGTTTTCCTTAAGAAGAGAAAGGGGGTTCCCAGGCAACAGCTTTGTCGCTGCCCGGAAAAGCGCCAAGCCCTCCTCTCCCCTGGGATAGCGCCTCGCTTATCACGTTAACTAGGGTTATGTGGAGAGCCACCGTTTGGAGGTAAGGTAAAATACCAGGGAGGTGATAGGTATAAGATGTGGAATGCTTTGGTAGTAACCCCTATAACCCAGGGCATCCTCTTCTTCAAAAACCTGCTCACGGGTTTTGGCGTCCCCTACAGTTTTGGCTTTGCCATAATCCTCTTCACACTGCTGATAAAGATACTGACGCTGCCGTTGAACCTCCAACAACTCAGGGCTTCCAAAGCTATGCAGGAACTCCAACCAAAACTCCAGGAACTCCAGAGAAAATACCGCAAGAATAAGGAGAAACTAGCTCAAGAGCAGATGAAACTGTATCGAGAGGCGGGTGTTAACCCTTTGGGAGGATGCCTACCCACCTTAATCCAATTTCCCATCTGGATAGGCCTTTACCAGGCCCTTTTCCGGTTGGCCCAACAGGGCACCCTTAGCGAAGGATTTTTCTTCATCCCCAGCCTGGCCAAGCCTGTAGGGCTGACCTGGCTGTGGCCGCCTTCCAATTGGCAGTGGCCGGATGTGGCAGCTTATCTTGTCCTCCCGGTGCTCACTCTCCTCACCCAGATAATAGTGCAGAAGATGATGAGCACCCCTAGCACCGATACCCAGCAAGAGATAATGAACCAAATGATGTATATGTTCCCGATTATGTTCTTCTTCTTCGCCCTTCAGGTGCCCTCAGGGTTGGCCCTATACTGGGTAACGATGAACGTCTTTACGATGATTCAACAATACATCTTTATGGGGGGATGGGGTGGTTTAAGCCCATATAAAGCCCCTGTAGAGACCTCCAGGAGGAAGGGTGCTAAGGATGGAGAAAGAGACAAAAAGCGTAGAAGTCAGCGCTCCCACCGTTGAGGAAGCCATAAAGAAAGGATTAGCCGAACTAGGCAAATCCGAAGACGAGGTAGAAATAGAAATCATCTCCAAGGGCAAACGGGGATGGCTGATATTCGGTGGTGAGCAAGCCCGAGTACGCCTTACCGTCAAAGAGCCCATAGATGTGGAAAAGGTAGCCCGCACAATCCTCTCGGAAATCGTACGGAAGATGGGCTTCCAGGCTCAGGTCAAAACCCGCATCGGCTACGATATGGTCGCTGATGAGAACGAGGAGCCCCCTCTTGTGCTTAACGTGGTAGGGCGTGACTTGGGGATGCTCATAGGCCGCAGGGGAGATAACCTGGCAGCCCTGCAATTCATCACCCGCCTTATTGTGAACAAGCAAGCCAAACGCCGTACCAACATAATCGTGGACGTGGAAAACTACAAAGCTCGCCGTTGGCGTTTCCTCTCCCGCCTTGCCCATCAGATGGCCGAGAAGGTTGCCAGGACCCATCAGCCTATTGCGCTGGAACCTATGCCCCCTTATGAACGCCGTATAATCCACCTTGCCCTTAGAGACCATCCCGTGGTGACCACTAAGAGTGTGGGAGAAGGCGAGAAACGCAGGGTTACGATAATTCCTAGGGAAGGTGAAAGCGTATGAGCAGGCACCAAATCCCGGAATTCGTCGCCATAGGCCACATAGCCAAGGACATAGTCCCCGGCGGGTTCGCAATAGGGGGCACTGTCGCCTATGCCTCCATTACCGCCAGAAACCTGGGAAAACGGGCTGGCATAATCACCTGTATAGGAGATGACCTCCCGTTTGAGGCGGTTGAGGAGGCCTTGGCAGGGATTGAGGTCGTCCAAATCAAGAGCCCTATGACCACCACTTTCCAAAACATTTATCTGGATGGAAGCAGGGAGCAATATGTGCGGGCCATAGCGAGGAAAATCCAACCGGCGGATGTACCTTACCGTTGGCGCAAAGTTCCCATCGTCTTAATAGGCCCTATAGCTCAGGAAGTGGATGAAGCGGTGGTAGACCTTTTCCAGGATTCGCTCATCGGGGTTACACCCCAGGGCTGGATGAGGCAGTGGGATGAGAGGGGAAAGGTGCATCAGTGCCCCTGGGAAGGAGCGCACCGCATCCTCCCTAAGGTGGATGTGCTGGTGTTCAGCGAAGAAGACGTTAAGGGGAACATCGAAATAGCGGAAGAATATGCCCGCCTTACCAGGATAGTGGTGTTAACCCAGGCCTGGAAGGGTGCCACCGTCTATTATCAGGGTCAGAAGCGCCAATTCCCGGCCCGGGCGGCCCTCGAAGTTGACCCCACCGGGGCTGGAGATGTCTTCGCCGCCGCCTTCCTCATCCACCTCCACGATTCCGGTGACCCTTGGGAATCCGCCAGGTTTGCCAATGTGGTAGCTTCCTTTTCTATAGAGAAGCCGGGTACGAAGGGCATACCTGAGCGTGAGACCGTCGAAGAGTGGCTGGAAAAGTACGGATGGCCGTAATATATGCTGTCGCCAATCAGAAAGGAGGCGTGGGCAAAACCACCACTGCTGTCAATGTGGCCGCATATCTGGCTGCCGCCGATAAGCGGGTGCTTGTGGTAGATGTAGACCCCCAGGCAAATGCAACCTCGAGTCTGGGAATTGATAAGAATTCCGTGCGCCCTTCCATTTACAACGTGTTTATAGAAAACATCCCCATCAGGGAAATCATCACCCCAACCGCCTGGGAACGTTTACATTTAGCCCCTTCTTCCCCAATCCTGGCTGGAGCTGAGGTGGAAATGGTGGGGATGATGGCCAGGGAACACCTCTTGAGGAAAGCCCTGTCTCCGATTTCCCGCCAATATGATTACATCTTTGTGGACACCCCTCCCAGCCTGGGGCTTTTGACCATCAATGCCCTCACCGCCTGCCAGGGGGTGATAATCCCTGTGCAATGTGAGTACCTTCCTCTAGAAGGCCTTGCCCAGCTTATGCACACCATCCGCTTGGTGAGGGAAAACCTCAACCCCAACCTCCGCATTGCCGGCCTGGTGTTAACTATGTATGACCCCCGCACATCACTCTCCAAGCAGGTGGTTCAGGAAGTTCGCAAGCATTTCAGGGATTATGTCTTCCGGACGATAATCCCTCGAAGTGTGCGCTTAAGCGAGGCTCCCAGTTATGGGGAGCCCATTAGCAGCTATGCCCCTAAATCCTTTGGTGCTTTGGCTTACAAGGCACTGGCAGAGGAAATTATGAAAAAGGCGGTAAAAGCTTGACAAAACGGCACCATTAGCTTATCATTGTGCTGTATCCTCAAAAAACGGGACTGGACTTTTGACCTCTCGGGGTGGGAAGCTCCGGCCCGTGTAATGAGATAGGAGCGCCGGATGTCAGGGAGGCGTAGAGGGCTAGGTAAAGGGTTAGAAGCACTTATACCCCTTACGGATTTATTAGAATCCCCCGCCATTAGGGAAATCCCTATTGATGAGATAAAGCCTAACCCCTATCAGCCCAGGCACCACTTGAACCCAGACTCCCTCCAGGAATTGGCTCAATCCATCCGTGAGCACGGTCTCATCCAACCGCTCATTGTCACCCAGGCGGATGAAGAGGGCAAATATCAGCTTATAGCTGGGGAAAGGCGCTGGCAGGCGGCCAAGATGGCAGGGCTTACAACGGTGCCCGCCATCATCAAAGAGGCAACCCCCCGCCAGATGCTGGAGCTGGCTCTGGTGGAAAACATCCAGCGGGCAGATTTGAACCCTCTCGAAGAAGCCGAGGCTTATCAATATCTGATGGAGGAGTTTGGCCTTACCCAGGGAGAGGTAGCCCGTCGGGTGGGGAAAAGCCGTGCAGCCATAGCTAACACCGTGCGGCTCTTGCGGCTTCCCGATGAGGTCAAAAAAGCCCTGGCTGAAGGCCTCATCACCGAGGGACACGCCCGTGCATTGTTGGCCTTACCTGCGCCGGAACTCCAGGTTAAGGCGATGGAGGCGGTGATCAAGCGAGGGTTAAACGTTCGCCAGACGGAGGAGCTGGTTAAAAAGCTTCAGCAGGGGAAGGTCTCCTCGCCAAAGTCATCGGTCTCGCCTGAGCTCAAGGCTCTGGAGAACAGCTTCAGGGAAGCCTTGGGAACCAAGGTGCAATTGGTACGGGGGAAAAAGGGGGGTAAGCTGGTCATCTTCTTCTATTCCGAGGAGGAATTGCAGGCTCTCTATGAGCGGTTAATAAAACAGAACTCGTGAGGTTAGCCATTTGAAGGAGGTGTCCGTATGCATGCTCTGGAGGAGCAAATCGTCCTCTTCCTGCAGAACCTCTTTCAGACCATAGGCTGGACAGGTGTGGTGGTAGCGATGGCTATCGAGAGCGCCTGTATCCCCTTGCCTAGTGAAGTGACTATGCCCTTAGCCGGATGGATGCTTGTCCAGGCCCAAGGGCTCCCCCTGTGGCATACTTTATGGGCTGGCTTCTATGGGGCTCTGGGCTGTACCATTGGCTCCTTGATCACTTACTGGATTGGCGCCAAAGGTGGCAGGCCTCTCCTCCTCAAGTACGGGAGATATGTGCTTATCTCCAGACACGACATTGAAATGGCC
>DRAO01000265.1 GCA_011041825.1 Chloroflexota bacterium | reverse complement strand
GTTTTCTCGTGCGGGGGCTTCGCCCCCGCACGAGAAAACACTTCAAAAAATGCTTTTTAACCTGCCCTCGCCGGAGGGAACCATTTGAGCAAGAACAGCGTGGCACTTTTTCAACACCCTCCCGAACTCCTCAGTTGCCTAGGCCAGGAGTTTGTGGTATTATGAACAAAAACGAGCGGAGGGGTATATGGCCGCTAGGGAAGTGCCCAATATCGTAATAAGCCGTCTGCCCCTTTACTTGAGGGCCCTGGAATTTATGCAGCGGGAAGGCAAGCAGGTTGTGGCTTCGAGAGAATTGGCTGAGCGGTTAGGGGTAAGCTCAGCCCAGATCCGCAAGGACCTCTCCTACTTTGGAGAGTTTGGCAAACAAGGGAGTGGTTACCAGGTAGACCACCTCATCCTGGAGTTGAAGAGAATCCTCAAGGTGGACCGGGAATGGGATATGGCCCTGGTAGGGGTAGGCGACCTAGGCCGGGCCCTGGTTCACTACGAGGGTTTCAAGGGCAAGGGGTTCTGTATTTCCCTCCTCTTCGATAACAACCCTGAGAAAATAGGGGCTAAGATTAATGATTTGGAGATTATGGATAGCCGCCTCATATCGGAGCTAATCCCCAAGTGGGGCATTAAGATAGCCATTATAGCTGTGCCCCCCCAAGAGGCACAAGGGGTGGCTGATGAGCTCGTGAAGGCCGGTGTATTAGCTATCTTAAACTATGCCCCGATAACGTTAAAGGTCCCCAAGCACGTGAAGGTCCAGTACATAGACCCGGTCGTTCACCTCCAGAGGATGACCTATTACATTGGAGGGAATAACTAGGGGCTATTTCAGAGGGTTATCAAGCTCCTCCGCATCTGCTCAAAGTTTTCCAGGGCTTTGCCTGCCCCTAAGGCCACACAGGCCATTGGATTTTCGGCTACGTAACAGGGGACACCGGTCTCCTGGGTCAGGAGGCGGTCTATATTTCGCAACAGAGCTCCGCCCCCTGTGAGTATCATCCCCCGGTCTATAATGTCGGAGGCTAACTCGGGGGGGGCCTTTTCGAGGACTCTCTTGACCATCCCTATGATGGCTGCCAGAGGCTCGGCGATAGCCTCGGTCACTTCATCGGAATTTATCCGAATGGTCCGGGGCAGGCCGGTAACTTGATCCCGCCCTTTTACTTCCATCTCCAAGCGCTCTTCGAGGGGCAGGGAGCTGCCTATTTCTATCTTTACCGTTTCGGCAGTGCTCTCGCCTATGTGGAGGTTGTATTTCTTACGGATGTAATTGATGATAGCCCCGTCAATCTTGATTCCCCCCACCCTTACGGCATCGGCCACCACGATTTCGTTCATAGAGATGATGGCGGCCTCACTGACACCTCCCCCTATATCCACCACCATATTGCCGGTAGGGGTGTGGACGGGCATATCAGCTCCCAGGGCTGCTGCCAGTGGTTCAGGTATCAGGTACACTTCTTTACCGCCAGCTTGGATGGCAGCGTCGTATACAGCTCTGGTTTCCACACTCGTGATGCCTACAGGGGCGCTGATCATAATGCGGGGGCGGAAGAGGCTAAACCGGCCACCAACTTTGGTGATGAAGTACCGCAGCATTGCCTCAGTAACCACATAGTCAGCAATGACCCCATCTCTCAAGGGCCGGAGCACTTCGATGCTTTCTGGAGCCCGGCCCAGCATCGTAAGGGCTTCTTTGCCCACCGCCACTATTTTATTGTCCCGGTTGGAAATGGCCACGATGGAAGGCTCCTGGAGGACTATCCCTTTGCCCTTGACGTAGATTATGATGTTGACGGTTCCCAGGTCAATGCCTATGAGTTTCTCAAACATTTGAAGGCTGCTCCTCTTCTCCGGTCTCAATTTTTACGGAAGGTTTAGGCGGCGCAGGGCGGCGGCGCTGGGCAACTTTAATGCGGGTTATGGCCTTGCGTAACCGGGCCTCAGCACGGGCGAATTCCTCCCGGCTTAACCTGGCTCTCTCCTTCAACATCTCCATTGCCCTCTGACGGGCAGCTTCTGCCCTGGCAATGTCTATTTCCTCGGCCCGTTCCGCTGTGTCCGCTAATACGATAACCCTGTCTTTGTAGACTTCCATAAATCCCCCGCCGATGGCAAAGGAGAGCTCTTCATCCCCCTTCTTAGCCCGCAGTTCCCCGATGGTGAGGGCAGTGAGCATAGGGGTATGCTTGGGCAAAATGCCCAATTGCCCCTCAATGCCTGGAGCTATCACCATATCCACATCATCGGAGAAGACCATCCGTTCGCCGGTAACGATTTCTAAGCGTAAAGGCATAAAAACCTCCAGGGGAGATTTCAGGCTGCAGCTTTCTGTGCCGTCATAGCGACCACCACTTTCTCTATGGCATCTACAAGTTCACGGGTTTCTTCTGCCGGGGCAGTGTTGCGAAT
This sequence comes from Chloroflexota bacterium, assembly GCA_011041825.1. GTDB lineage: Bacteria > Chloroflexota > Anaerolineae > SpSt-600 > SpSt-600 > HyVt-206. The sequence goes on along the minus strand of DRAO01000265.1, from coordinate 6,039 downwards.
TCCCACGCTTTACCTCAGCGTCTTTGCTTTCTCCATCGCTTCATCAATGGTGCCCACCATATAGAAGGCTTGCTCGGGGAGGTCATCGTGCTTGCCTTCCAGGATTTCCTTGCATCCACGCACGGTCTCTTTAATGGGCACATAGACGCCTGGACGGCCAGTAAAAGCTTCAGCGATGAACATCGGCTGGGTGAGGAAACGCTGGAGTTTGCGGGCCCGGGCCACGATGAGCTTATCCTCTTCGGAAAGCTCCTCAATACCCAAGATAGCAATGATGTCCTGGAGGTCTTTGTAACGCTGGAGCACCCTCTGAACCTCCCGGGCGACATAATAATGTTCCTCCCCCACGATACGTGGGTCAAGGATGCGAGAGGTGGAAGCTAACGGGTCAACAGCCGGGTAAAGGCCCTGCTCCGCTAAGGACCGCTCCAAGGCGATGGTGGCATCCAGGTGAGCGAAGACGGAGACGGGAGCCGGGTCGGAGTAGTCATCGGCAGGGACGTACACCGCTTGGAAGCTGGTGATGGAACCCCTGTGGGTGGATGTGATGCGCTCCTGGAGTTGACCCATCTCAGCGGCCAGGGTTGGCTGGTAACCTACAGCGCTTGGCATCCGCCCCAGCAGAGCTGAAACCTCGGAGCCGGACATCACGAAGCGGAAGATGTTATCAATGAACAGGAGGACATCCATTCCTTGGTCACGGAAGTATTCGGCCATTGTGAGGGCGGTGAGGCCAACCCGTAAGCGCACCCCCGGCGGTTCGTTCATCTGGCCAAACACCATCACCGTTTTGTCCAGCACCCCGAACTGCTTCATTTCCAGCCAGAGGTCATTACCCTCACGGCTTCGCTCCCCCACCCCCGCAAACACCGAGACACCGCCATGCTCGATGGCGATGTTGCGGATAAGCTCCATAATGATGAAGGTTTTTCCAACGCCAGCTCCACCGAACACCCCTGTCTTACCACCTTTGGTGAAGGGGGCAATCAGGTCAATGACCTTAAGGCCCGTCTCAAAGACCTCTACTTCGGTAACTTGCTCTTCAAAAGAAGGAGGCTTCCGATGGATAGGCCGGTATTCTTCAGCTTCTACAGGCCCAAGGCCATCAATAGGTTCACCCAGCACGTTGAAGATGCGCCCCAGGCATCCTTTGCCAACCGGAACCATAATGGGGGCACCGGTATCATAGGCGTCCATCCCCCGGCGCAAGCCGTCGGTGGTATCCATTGCCACACAGCGTACCCAATTGTTCCCTAAGTGCTGTTCTACTTCCACCACCAGGCGTGTTCCATCAAGAGGTATTTCGATGGCATTATAGATATCAGGGAGCTCAGCCCCTTCGGGGAATTCCACGTCCACAACGGGTCCCATAATCTGTACAACTCTGCCTTTTGTCCCTTTTGCCATAGAAACCTCCTAGTTTCTAGTTTAAGGATTAGAGCCATAATCACCCTACAGCTTCAAAAGCTACTTTTAATGATTTTGAGGCTGGGACAGAAAAGTTAAGCTTTTCAAACCCGATAACCCGACCGTTTTTATCCTTCATTAAGATGACCTCATCTCCTGTTTCCTGACAAATATATTCTTCCTGTGGGTCACCAAACCAAACAGTCAAGGTATTCCCAACTCTATCATAAAAGACTTTCACTTCTTCCATACCCTTTCCCCCTCCTTAATTGCATCTGTGGGATATGTCGTGATTATAAAACCTTCTTTACCGGATCGAAGCCCTTGCCTTCCGCAAGGCCTCGGCTCCACCGGCTATGTCCATCATCTCCCGTGTGATATTCCATTGCCTAACCTTGTTGAAGCGAAGGGTGAGTTCGGTAATGAGTTCATTGGCATTCTCCGTCGCATTACGCATCGCTACCATACGGGCTGAGTGCTCGCTGGCTTGAGCCTCAAGTATGGCGTGGTAAACCTGAAGTTCGGTGAAGCGAGGGAGCACCTGGTTCAGCACGGTTTGTGGGTCGGGTTCAAAGATGTAGAGGGCAGCCCAGCGCTCCTCAGCCTTAGGAGGCTCGATAGGCAAAAGCTGCTGGATAGTAGGCCGCTGGGTAAGGGTAGAGACAAAACGGGTATAAGCAAGGTAAACTTCATCCACTTGACCACTTAGGAATTGCTCCATAGCCACCCTGGCTATGGGCGCTATCTCCAGCAAAGTCGGCCTATCGCTTACCTTGGTGAATTCAGCAATGACGTTATGGCCATAACGGAGCATAAAATCCCGGCCCCGCTGTCCCACCGTAATCAATTGTATGTCTATGCCCTGGTCCATCTTCTCAAGCATAAATTGTGCGGTGGCCCGGATAATGTTATGATTATAAGGACCACATAGACCCCTGTCACTGGTGATAAGGACTATGCAAATCGCTTTTACAGGTCGGACCTCGTAGAGGGGGTGTTCAATCCTTTCAGGCTGAGCCGCTAAATAAGTAAGCACTTCCCAGGCCTTCTGGGTATAAGGACGGGAAGCAAGGGCTTGTTGCTGGGCTCGTATCATCTTTGATGCGGCTACCATTTCCATTGCCCGGGTTATCTGGGCAATGTTGCGGACGCTACGAATGTGCCGACGGATTTCCCGCAGGGTCTCCACGCCAAATCCTCCCGAAGAAATTGTTTTTGTGCAAGGGCTTTCACCCTTGCACAAAAACAGCTTTTTAGATTACCACCGCCTTCTTGAATTCCTCGATAGCCTCACGCAAAGCCTTTTCGGTTTCTTCATCCAGGTCTTTAGTCTCGGCAATGCGACGGCCTATCTCAGGATGATTGGCGTCCATCCACTTATGGAAAGCCTCTTCCCATTGCCTTATCTTAGGGATGGGCACGTCATCCAGGTAACCCTGGGTTCCGGCGAATATAATCATCACCTGGTGTTCCACCGGCATAGGCTCATATTGAGGCTGCTTGAGGATTTCCTGGAGCCGTTGACCTCGTTCAATCATCGCCCTCGTGGCTGGGTCGAGCTCCGATGCAAATTGCACGAAAGCCGCCAGCTCTCGGAACTGAGCCAGCTCCAGGCGAAGCTTACCGGCCACTTTCCGCATCGCTTTAATCTGGGCATGACCGCCCACACGGGAGACCGAGAGGCCGACGTTGATAGCAGGCCGGATGCCAGCGTTGAAAAGCTCGGGCTCCAGGTAAATCTGGCCATCGGTGATGGAAATCACGTTTGTGGGGATGTAAGTGGTGATGTCGCCGAGCTGGGTTTCGATGATGGGCAAAGCGGTGAGGGAACCACCCCCGTACTCAGGGGCTAGCCTGGCAGCCCGCTCCAACAAGCGGGAGTGCAGGTAGAAAATATCGCCGGGATAAGCCTCTCGACCAGGCGGCCTCCGTAATATCAGGGAAATCTGCCGGTAAGCCCAGGCATGCTTGGTCAGGTCATCGTAAATGATGAGGGCATCCTTGCCGGATTCCATAAATTCCTCGCCCATCGCACATCCAGCGTAAGGGGCAATATACTGCATTGCCGCTGGGTCTGAGGCTGAAGCCACCACCACAATGGTATGCTCCATAGCCCCATATTTCTCTAACGTGGCTACCACCCGGGCTACCTGGGCCATCTTCTGGCCGATGGCCACATAAATACAATACAGGTCTCCGCCCTTCTGATTGATGATGGTATCAATGGCGATGGCGGTTTTACCCGTCTGGCGGTCGCCAATGATGAGCTCCCGCTGCCCCCGCCCGATGGGGATCATAGAGTCAATGGCCTTGATGCCCGTTTGAACGGGAGTGTCCACCGGCAGGCGGGTGACCACGTTAGGGGCGATGCGTTCGATAGGCCGATACTTATCGGTACGGATAGGCCCTTTGCCATCAATGGGCTGACCAAGGGCGTTGACCACCCGGCCCAAGAGCTCCTCACCCACGGGCACGGAGATAATGCGCCCGGTGGAACGGACGATGTCACCCTCTTCGATATGGCTGTAATCACCAAGCAAGATGACGCCTACGTTGTCTTTCTCCAGGTTGAGGGCCATCCCATAAAGTCCTTCTGGGAACTCCACCAATTCCGAAGCCATTACCCCGGAGAGGCCCCTTACACGGGCAACACCATCACCAACTTCTATAACGGTGCCGATGTCAACGGCCTCTATAGGGGCTTCAAAGGCTTCTATCTGCTTCTTAATCTCCTGGGCTATATCTACCACCCTTAAGGCCATAGATTCCCTCCTCTAGCTATCTGGGGAAAATCTCAGGTCTTCCATTTAAGAGCTCTCCCATTCGATTCTGTAACGGCAGGCTTCCCCACCGGTTGCCTTGCACATTTCTTCCGTAACACGAACTTTCTCCACAGGCTTATTCAGAATCCAGGCGGTTAAGGCTTCGAGCATTCCGGCAGAGGGCTTCCGTCCCCTGCACCCTCGCTTTATGTTTACTCTCCAAAGAGCGGTTTTCTACTAAACTGGAGTCTGGCGATTTTGAAAACGCGCAAAAAGCTTAAAAGCGGACGCAGATTCTCGCAGGCCTCGCACACAGATTTCTAATATTTTCAAGGATTATCTGAGAAAATCTGCGTGAATCTGCGTCCAAAGTAAGATTCGCCAGAGTCCAGTACTAAATTCTGCAAAGGACTATAATTTTCTGGAGGGGGATTCGCATCTAAATTTCCTGCTTAAGCCTTTCCCGAAGGGCCTCCAAACGGCCACGTATGCTGCCATCTATTACCCTATCCCCTATACGGACAACCATCCCCCCCAGGATGTCCGGGTCCACATAATAACGGAAATCCAGATAAGGTCCATAAAGGTTGATGAGGCGTCGTTGAAGCCTGGCTTTCTCCTCCTCCGTGAGAGGAACGGCGCTGGTTATGACAACCAATTGCCGGGCAGCTCCTCCTCTAGAGAGCCTTGCCAGCTCGTCTAGAATCTCAGGTAGATAATGAAGGTGACCCCTGGTGGCAAGGAGGGAGATGAAGTTGCGTATCTCAGGAGCTGAATCCTTCCCTACCGCTTCATTTATAAGCGTTTCCTTTTCTGAGAAAGGGATATCGGGATTATTCAGCTTCTCTAGAAGGCCATCCCGGGACAGGGACCCCCAGATTTCACTCAGCCTTTTAAGCCAGCTTTCCATTGCAGCTTCGTAGAAAGCTTGGGCGTAAGTGTTTGCCATTTCCTGTTTTCTCTGCAACCTCTCCACCTCTTGCTCCTCCAAGTATGATTTGGAGACATCCCTCCACTTCAAGACAAGGCGCTTTTAATAAGCAGGCTATCTCAGGGCAGTCGCCACCCTCCGTCCCCTTTATGGTTCAGGGCAATCAACCGTTAGGATAGATTATCCAGTTGGCTGAGGAACTCACTGATAAGACGGTGGTGGGCCTGCTCATCAAGGGCCTGGCCCACGATTTTACGAGCCGTGAGGACCGCCAGGTCTATTGCTTGGCGTCGTACTTCGGCCAGGGCCAGCTCCCGCTCCCTCTTTATCTCCTCCCGGGCTTTTTCAATCATCCGGCGGGCTTCCTCCCTGGCCTGGGCCAGGATTTCCTCCCGCATCTTCTCGCCTTGCTGAGTGACCTGAGCCAGAATCTCCTGGCTTCTTTGCTTGGCTTCCTCGAGGATGCGCTCTGCCTCGGCTTGAGCCTCGGCCACCTTCTGTTGGGCTTTCTCAGCCTCCTCCAGACCCTTTTGGATGCGCTCCTGCCTTGCCTTCAGGGTGTTTAAGATGGGGTTGTACAGGAATTTGTACAGGATGAAAAGCAGGAGAAGGAAGTTCACCGCCTGGAGAGCTAAGCTCTTCCAATCTATGCCCAATCCTTCCATAATCCCTCCCGGTCAGCGAAGGTCAAAGTGCAAGATGTCATCTTGCGCCGAAGTAGTGCAAGATGTCATCTTGTGCTGAAGTAGCGCAAGATGTCATCTTGCGCTACCGAAGTGCAAGACACCGTCTTGTGCTACCTTGGGGGCGAAACCCTCACGAAAAGTTCTTTCCCCCTGGATGTGAGGTCTTAAGCGATTCCGTCCTTAACCGAAGGGCGGGCTCAGTAAGTTTGGGGCGGGGCAAAATTGCCCCGCCGGATATTCGTTAACCTCCCCC
>DRAO01000072.1 GCA_011041825.1 Chloroflexota bacterium | reverse complement strand
ATAGTGAACAGTATGTTAACGATAGAAGAAAAGCTAAGAACCTTCGAGCGCAAGTATGGTCTCAAGTCCGCTGAGTTTTACCGATTGGTAAAGGAAGGGCAGCTTGGCGATTTAGACGGCAGGGAAGATATGAATGATTTGCTCGAATGGCTAGGGTTGTATGAGCTATGGTTGGATTGCAAGGAAGAATACGATGAATTGGTCAGAACTACTCCCAACTTGGCCCAGATACTGGCTGCTGCTCCCACCCCGATATAAAGCACAACCGTGTCCCAGCGCCTGGTTTGAGTTTCACCCGCCCTAATTTGCCATTCTTGATTGAGGAAATCCAACAAACGGTTTTAAGCAAGCAAGGTTAAGTCATTGTCTCCTTTTAAGGGCAACAATCCCCCAGGCTGCCAAGAATAGTACCCCTGGCGCCGCTACGAGCGCAAAATACGGTCCCCGGGGAAGGCGACCATCGGCGATGTAGAGGGTGATGTAGAAGGCTGCCAGGCTCCCCTTGAAGTCACCACAAAGACCACTAAGACTCGAACGTTTTTACCTTTGTGTCTTCGTGCCTTAGTGGTTCTAAATCCGTTCCCCCATCCTGCCGATCAACGAGATGAAGGCATCCTCCATCTTCGGGCGTGTTTTCCTGATGCCGTACACCTTGATTCCGCCTGCTTCCAGCACCCTCCGCACCTCCTCCAGCCTGCGGACGGCGTCGTCCACGAAGATGTGGAGCAGGTCGCCGTAGGTCTGCACTTCCAGCACGCCTTCGGCCCCGCTCAACACTTGCCGGGCCTTCTGCATATCCGATGGGCGCACTTCCAGAAGCTCGCCTTGCACCATCGCCTTCACCCTGGCGGGCTCGTCGCAGATGATGAGCTTGCCCCGGTACATAAGCCCCACACGGGAGCAGCGCTCGGCCTCGTCCATATAAGGCGTGCTGATGAGGATGGTGGTGCCCTGGAGGTGCAGCTCCGTTATCAGGTCCCAGAACTCCCGGCGGGAGACGGGGTCCACGCCGGTGGTGGGCTCGTCGAGCAGGAGCACCTGGGGGTGGTGGATGAGGGCGCAAGCCAGGGCCAGCTTCTTCTGCATCCCGCCCGAAAGGTGAGCTGCCCGGCGGGAGCGGAACTCCCTCAAGCGGGCGAAGTGCAGGAGCCGCTCGATGCGCTCCTGCCGCTCCCGCCTGGGGACCTCGAACAGGTCGGCGAAGAAGTTGAGGTTCTCCAGCACCGACAGGTCCCCGTAGAGGGCGAAGTGCTGGGGCATATAGCCTATGATCTTCTTGACCTCCTCGGCCTGGGCTACCACGTCGTAGCCGCCCACGAAGGCTTTGCCCTCGGTGGGAACCATTATGGACGCCAGCATCCTTATGGTGGTGGTTTTGCCAGCGCCGTCCGGCCCCACCAGGCCGAAGATTTCGCCTTTGAACACGGTCAGGTCCAGGTGGTCAACGGCCACGATGTTGCGGAAACGCTTGGTTAACCCCTGGGTTCTGATGGCTTCTTCAGGCATAAGCGGACTCCTAGAGAGGTTGCTCTCGTACAACAGTGGAGCTACTCCACGAGAATGGCCTCTTTTTTGAGCCCATTTGGCGATTTACAGATAAAGTGTTATAATGTTTCTCGGATTACAATCATTGCCGAAGGATTAGACAGTGAGTAGCTTGGCTAAAGCAGAAAGCATACTGGGCGCTGCCAAGGTTTGCCTACAAGCCGATTACTACGATTCAGCCATTAGCCGGGCTTATTATGCAATGTTTTGGGCCGCAATAGCGGCTTTGGAACTTACGGGCGTTGCCAAAGCCGGCGAGACTTGGAGCCACGGTGGGCTTGCCAGCACTTTCGGTTTAGAGTTAATAAAGCGCAGGCGGCTAATACCCAAATTGATGGGACGGCGTTTACGGGATGCATATGCCTTGCGAACCGAAGCAGATTATAAATTGGTTAGGTTCAGTTACAAGCAGGCGCAACGAGTAGTGAATTGGGCCTCAGAATTTATTGACCAAGTTAGGAGATTGAGAAAATGACTAGGAAAGTTTTAGATCATGCCAAGGATGTAATTTCGCAGATCCACAAGCGTTTTCCTCAGGCTCAGCTTTCCATCTTGCCAGATACGCTGGAAGACGTGGATGCAATCATTTTGGCCCGTGTCCCTTCGGAAGAGATGGCCGAGTCTCTCAGGGATTTTACCGGCGAGTTAACTTATAACTTGCTAGTGGATGAAGGCCTTAACTTCATCGTATGGATTCACGACTTGGAAGACAACCGTGTTCTGGCATAATTCGTTATATTTAAGGAGGGCAGTGTGAAAGAGCAAGTCGTTGTAGGCAAACTCTATCTGGATAGAGATAAAGGTAGTTTTTCCATCTTCGCTCTCCCTGGGCCTTTCGGCTGGCTCAGGCAATTTTCAGCCGAGGATCTGGCGGAGTTTTTTAAAGAGCTTTTGGAAGCGCTGAACAAGGGCTTGCAATCCAATGACCTATCTCCCGTAACTGAAGTTATCGAAGATTGGAAAGCCACCGCCGAAATTCTGGCTGAACAGGATACTGTCCAATCCCTTATCAAAGGGCTGAAAGAGCTTGAAGCGGGCGAGGGAGTAAGTTGGGAAAGCCTGCGTCGGGAACTAAACCCTGAGTTCCTATTCAAGTTTCCTCCTCAGCACCATAATCGTTACCGCATTTATCACCACGCCTAATCCAGCCAAAGCCAACAGCTCCCGCCAGAAGACGTTAACCCCGGCACCTTTGAGCAGGATGCTGCGCAGGATGATGAGCCAGTGCTTGACGGGAACCAGGTGGGCGATGTGCCGCAGGAGCCAGGGCATATTTTCCACCGGGAAGGCGTAGCCGGAGAAGACCATCTCCACCATCATCAGGGAGAACACGAAGAGCAATGCCTGCCACTGGGTGCGGGAGAAGGCCGAGACCATAAGCCCCCAGCCGATCTCCACCAGCAGGTAGAAGAAGGCAATCCCCAAAAGCAGCGGGTACGACCCCCGCATCGGCACGTGGAAGAGCTTGATGACCACCATCAGCATTATCAGGAAGTCGGCGTAGGCCAGGAGCATCGCCGGCACAGCCTTGCCGATGATGAGTTCCGCACCCCGCAACGGGGTCACCATAATCTGCTCCAGCGTGCCTATCTCCCGCTCCCTGGCAATCCCCAGCGAGGCCACCATCAGCGCCACTGCCACCAGCATAAGGCCCAGCTCCGAAGGGACTTCGTAGTTGGATTGCTTCAGCTCCTCGTTGAACCACACCCGCATCCGCAGGTCAATGCCGGAAGCGTGGTGCTGAGGGCGGGAGGCGAGAGGCGATGTCCCCAAACGCCTCTGGGCGAAGTCGGCTACGGCCCCCTGGATGACCGATTGGGCCGTCTGAGCGGCGATGGTGTCGGAGCCGTCCAGCACGGCCTGGACCTTTCCCGGCCAGGTGGCGGGGTTTTCCATCCGCTCAGCGAAATCGGGCGGGACGATGAGGCCCATCACCGCCTTGCCCTGCTCCAGCAGCCTGATGGCCTCGTCTTCACTCCAGCGCACGTATGCCACATCGAAGGTCTCGGTGTTCACCAGGCTCTGGATCAGGGCACGGGATTCCTGGGTGAGGCTGTAGTCCACCACGACGGTGGGGATGTGTTTGATGTCGCCGGAGGTGGCCCAGGCCACCGCCACCAGCTCGGTCACCGGCCCCAGGATGACCACCAGCATCAGCAGCTTGTCACGCCATAGTTGTATCAGTTCCTTTACCACCAGGCTCCAGATGCGGCTCAACATTGTTGTCCTCTTTTGTCCTCAACCTCCCCCAGGTTCCGGAACCTGCGGGAGGTTGTCAATATGCTTACAACTTCTTTTTAAACAGCACAGCGGCCAGGGCGATGTAGGCCACGCCCATTCCGAAGAGGGCCACAGCATAGGGCCACAGGCTCTCCATCCCCTGGCCCTTCAGGAAGAGTCCCCGGCTGATGAAAACGTAGTGGGTGGTGGGCAGGCCCATCGCTTCCATCTGCATATAGTCGGGCATACTGAAGATAGGGTAGAAGAAGCCCGAGAGGAAGAAGCCAGGGAAGAAGAACACCAGTATCGCCCCCACCTGCACCACCTGCTGGCTCTTGGTCAGCGCCGAGATGACCAGCGCTATCCCCATAGCGGCCAAGAAGAAATCCGCCGAGAGCAGGATGTAGAGCGGCAAGCTCCCCCGCATCGGCATATTGAAGAGGGCCACCGCCACCATCACGCACAGCACCACGCTCAGGAGCCCGCTAGCCAGGTAAGGTATCAGCTTGCCCACCATAAGCTCGGCCCGGCTCAGCGGGGTCACGATTAATTGCTCGAAGGTGCCGTATTCCTTCTCCCGCACCAGGGACGAGGTCGCCGCCACCGCCGGCATCGAGAGGACGAGGGCGATGAGGGCGGGCAGGAACCCGATGAGCAGCTTGAGGCGGGGGTTGTAGAGCACCCGCAGGTTCAGCTCCACCGGCAGCGCCTGGGGGATGGGAGCCCCTAGGCGTCCCATCGCCGAGGCCACCACCTTGCGGGCGAAGTCGCCGGTGTACCCGCCGATGTGGGCCATAGCGGCGTTAGCCGTGGCAGGGTCGGTCCCGTCCACCAGCACCTGGAGCGGAGCGGTCTGGCCGCTGCGGAGGCAGGCATCGAACCCTGAGGGGATGACCACCGCCGCCTTGGCCCGGCCCTCCACCAGCCACCGTTTTACCTGGACGAAGTCGTAGGCCCGGTAGCGCACCACCACATCCCCGGTGGCCTCCAGGCCCTGGATGTATTGGCGGGAGAGGGGTGCGTTGTCCATATCCAGCACGGCCACCGCCACCTCCCGCACTTCCACCGAGAAGGCATAGGCCATCGTGATGAGCAGGAAAACCGGCGACAGCAGCGTGAGCAGGAAGGATGTCCGGTCCCGCAGTATGTGAAGCGTTTCTTTGCGGATGATGGCGATGAGTCGTTTAAAGCGCATTGGGTGAGACTCCCTTAAAAGGGGTTATTTCTTCGACGGCGGCAAAGCTGCCGTCGAAGAAATTTTTATATCGGCGGCATAAGCCCGTGCGGCTTGGATGTCTTCTGATGTCAAACGTGGGTATTCTTTTAGGATGTCTTCCTCCGGAACGCCCTGAGCCAGCATCCGGACGATAAGTTCCACCGGGATCCGTGTGCCTTTGATTACGGGCTTGCCCGCCATTGTTTCGTGGTTTATAACAATCCTTTCAATAAGATTCTTCCCCATTACCAGCCCCGGAAAAGTTTGCTACAGCCTTGCAATTTTACCAAGGGAAGGTATAATTCTTCCAGATTAACTTTCATTCAGGAGGCCTTTTATGACCCAGTTGGTGTTAGTATCCCCCAGAGCTCGTTCAATCAAACCACTGGTGGAAGCGGCGCTAGAACACGAGTTGCGCCTTCTAAAGGCGGGGCTCCGTCGGACGGAAGAAAGGCTCCAGGAGTTCGAGCAGAAGTATCGGCTGTCCACCGAAGAGTTTGTCTCCCGCTACGAGAACGACGAATTTGAGGAGACCCTTGACTTTGCCGAATGGATGGGTGAGTACAGATTGGCGAAGAGGCTTCAAGAGAAAATAGCAACATTGCAGGAGATCGAATTTGCGCATTGAAGACTACTTCCGCAGGATTCAAAAGGCGATAGAAGACTGCCCCTTTGTCACCTCCTCGGCCATCACATATGATAAGAGGAGCACCTACGAAGGATTTATCCGAGGCGAAATCTATTTCCTCGATGGTTCGGTGCTCCATATCCGTGAGTTCGTTGATGTGGAAAGCGATGTAGAGCGTCTTCTGTACGTTTATCACTATATGGATTCCTCCAAGAGGTTGATTTTCCGTTACGATAACACAGGGCATCATAAGAAGCTGGGCCTCCCAACGTATCCCCATCACAAGCATAATGGTTGTGAGGAGAAGGTCGTTGCCTCTAAAGCTCCCGATTTAGCGACGGTGCTGGATGAAATCGAGAGGCGCATCTTCAGTACTTTCTTCCCTCTCGATTAACGGGAGCCGCCGCACAAAAGTATTATGACTTCACCTTCCTCAACACCCACAGCACTATCAATGAGAGCGCCAGGGGGTCGCCCACGGTGGCCAGGAACCTGAGTGGTGCTACAGAAGCCCTAAACGCCGGGCCAAGATGTGCTTTAAATGGCACGATGCATTGTATAACAGACTATCATATGCGTCAATCCGTGAATCTTCCCTGAAGTTTGGCCTTTTTTGCTGAGAGCTTCCTTAGATTGCCCGGAGACAAGCTCCGGGCCATTCAAGAGAGGCTGAAGCTCCGCCGCCACAAGGGCGGCGGTATCCCGAAAGGGAGTTCAACGCTACAGGCCAAACATCCGCCTTACGGCCTCCATAGCCCGTGTTTGGTCGAAGAAGTTCGGCGCAATCAGCAATTGCAGGCTCAGGCCGTCCAGCACGGCCATAAACAGCGAGGCCGCCGTTTCAGGGTCGGGGTTGCCGATTTCACGAAACAGGGAAGCCAGGGTCGCTTTCCAGTTCGCATAAAAGGCCTTAAAGTCCTCGGCCAGGAGCTGAGCCACCCCCTTCGTGGTGGCGGTGTGGAAGAGGAGCAGGAAGATGTCCATATGCTCGGCGGTGTAGGTCAGGGCCATTTCCATCAGGGTTTCCAGCTTCTTCTGGGCGGGTAGGTCCTGTGCCAGGATTTCCCCGAAAGGGGTCATCATTGATTCCATCAGGCTCATAAAGGCGGCCCGGAATAGCTCTTCTTTGGAAGGGAAATACCAGTAGATGGTGCCCTGGCTCACCCCGGCCCTGGCGGCCACGTCGGAGACCCGTGTGGCGTGGAAGCCTTTTTCGGCGAAGACCTCCAGGGCAGCGGCGAGAATCTGCTCCCGCCGCTCGGCACGGGCCTTTTCGGAACGGGAAAGAGCATTTGCACCCACCGTTTCGCTCCATTTGTTGATTGACTGGTTAGTCAGTCAAATTATAGCGCAGGTCTTGTGTATTGTCAAGTTCTCAAAAGAGGCGGGGATACCCCCGCACCCCCAGCACCTCAGCCCCTCGGCACCTTGGCACCTCAGCTCCTCAACCCTCACTCCAGCCGCTTCCTGAACCTGCTTGCTGCCGCCAGGATGAGCACTGTTCCGAAGATGACCAACGGGATGACCTGCTCCTTAAGCAGCTCAAACCCCACGCCTTTCAGGATTATCCCCCGCACGATTATCAGGAAGTAACGCAAAGGGACAAGATAGCTTATGAACTGCAAAATCCTGGGCATCGCCTCCAGGGGGAAGAAGAAGCCGGAGAGGAAGATGCTGGGCAGGAATATAAAATAGCTCAGGAACATTGCCTCCTGCTGGGTGCGGGCGACGGTGGAGATGAGGAGCCCGATGCCCAGGGCGGTAAAAATAAAGAGGAAGGCCAGGGCCAGGAGCAAGGGGATGCTCCCCCGCACCGGCACGCCGAACCACAACGTGCCAATCACCAGGATCTCACCCAGGTCGAAGAAGGCCACACCTACATAGGGGATGATTTTACCCACCACCAGCTCAAAAGGGGTGATGGGGGTCACCACTAATTGCTCGATGGTGCCCTGCTCCCGCTCCCGCACTATCGCCAGCGAGGTGAGGATCACTGTCATCAGCATCATAATGGTGCCGATGAGGCCCGGTATCATAAAATTGGAACTGCGCATCTCGGGGTTGTACCAGACACGGGGAATAGCCTCCACACCGATGGCTTCCTCCAGCTTGATGCCCAATTCCACCTCCACCAACTCAGCCGAATACGCCTGAGCTATGCTCTGGGCTGCCGAGAAGGCCGTACCCGCCACGTTGGGGTCAGAGCCGTCTATGATAAAGGCGATGGAAGCCCGCTCCTTGCGGGTCACAGTTTCCCCATATCCGGCGGGGATAACCATCCCCGCCCGGGCCTTGCCGCTGTCAATGAGACGGGCCAGCTCCTCCTCGCTCTCCACGTAATAAACCAGGTCGAAGTAATTGGAAGCCCGATAGGCCTCAATCAGCTCCCGGCTGGCAGAAGTCCTATCCCGGTCGAGCACCGCCGTGCGCAGATGTTCCACATCGGTGGTGGCCGCATAGCCCAGCAGGAACATCTGAATGACGGGGATGAGGAACATCACGGCCAGGGTCCTGGGGTCCCGGCGGATGTGCAGTATCTCCTTACGGGTTATCGAAATCAGCCGCCCCAGCATAGCTCATCCCTCCCTGCTTTGACGCTTGAGGATGCCGTGGAAAAAGATGGATACCACCTCGTCTACGACCTGGTCGTAATCGAGAGGGGCGATAAGCCTGCCTGGCATAATTTCCTGGCTCAGGAAGAAGATGAAAATCATCCCCAGGAATGCCCGTGCGGCAATGGTGGGGTCCAGGGGCCGGAACAAGCCCATCTCGATGCCCTGTCTGAGGCGTTTTTCCACCTCTCCTACTAGGTACAAGGGGGTGCGACGGAGGTATTCCTCCTTGGTCTTCTCATCCATCAAAGAGAGAGAAGAGAAGAGCACT
>DRAO01000220.1 GCA_011041825.1 Chloroflexota bacterium | reverse complement strand
GCACTGCCCAGGGCGAAGACAAGGGCCAGGCTTGGGGCCGGAAGGATGACGGTGGCGTTGCCCAGCAAGCTTACCAGGAAAACTCCCGCATATCCATATGTTGCCAGGTGCTGCACCTGCTCTCGGAAGGAGATGATAAGCACGGTTATGAGGATTACGAAGAGGAAAACTCCTCCCGAAAGGGCTTTCTTCCTCACCGCTTCCTTGCTTTCTATCATCGCCTGTTCCCAATAGGGGCTCCTAACCTGAACACCTTGGGGTTATGCCCCAACCCTTTGGTAGCGTTCACCGTGTCCACTATCAACGATGCCCGCTCTGTTATCCAGCGGAAATCATAAGGCCGGTGGGCTGCCAGGATGACCACACAATCGGCCCAATGCAGTATTTCCTCGTCCAGGGGACGAGAATTGAGCACCGTCTTCTCCCGCCGGAAGACGTTGTTCCCCACCGTAAAACGTGGTACGTAGGGGTCATTGTATTCCACGGTAGCCCCTCGTTCCAGGAGCAATTCTATCACCCGCTCGGCGGGGGAATTGCGGGGGTCATCCACATCTTTCTTAAAGGCCACACCCAGCACGAGGATTTTGGCCCCTTTGATGGTTTTGCCCCGGAAGTTGAGCGCTTGCGAGACCAAATCCACCACGTGGTAGGGCATACTCTGGTTCACTTCGGCGGCCAATTCGATGAATTTGGTGTAGAAATCGTATTGGCGGGCCTTCCACAGCAGGTAATAGGGGTCTACGGAGATGCAATGTCCCCCCACACCTGGCCCCGGGTAGAAGGGCATAAACCCGAAAGGCTTGGTGGAAGCCGCCTCTATAACTTCCCAGAAATCAATCCCCATCCGTTCGCAAAGCAGGGCCAGCTCATTCACCAAGGCGATGTTCACGCTACGGTAGATGTTCTCAAGCAGCTTGCTCATCTCCGCCACCCGAGGCGAAGAGACCTTGTGAACCTCGGGGCAGAGCTGGGCCAACACCAGAGCCGCCAGCTCCGTGCAGTAAGGGGTGACCCCTCCCACCACCTTAGGCGTATTTTCAACGGTATGCTCCCGGTCACCAGGGTTGATGCGCTCCGGGGAGAAAGCGAGGTAGAAGTCCTGCCCTGCCTTCAGGCCGGAGTTCTCCAATATGGGCTGGACCACCTCCTCGGTGGTGCCTGGATAGGTGGTGCTCTGAAGGATGACGAGGTGTCCCCTGTGAAGGCGGGGAGCTATGCTTCTAGCCGCAGCGATGACGTAAGAGAGGTCAGGGGTCTTCATCTCATCGAAAGGGGTAGGCACGCAGATGAAAATCACGTCGGTTTCACGAACCACATCGTAATCGGTGGTGGCCGAAAGCTTCCCTGCCCTTACCAGTGGGGCTACTTCCTCATCGCTTACATCGCCTATATAGCTCCGGCCCCGGTTGATGAAGTCAACCTTGCGGGTATCCACGTCTATGCCAGAGACTTTAAAGCCCCGTTTAGCGAACCCCACAGCCAGGGGTAAACCTACATAGCCTATCCCCACCACACCGATATGGGCTGTACGGGAAAGGATTTTCTCCTCCATAGTTTGCATCTCCTTTTCGGGAAAGGATTGAGCTCTTCTAAGCGAATTTGACCCGCTCCAGCCTCCATAGCCCCCATAAGGCCACAAGGGCTACGAGACCGGCGATGATGTAAGCTTCCATAACGGAAGCCTGAGTGATGAACATAGCCAGCACTCCCAATGCCCCGCTGAGGAGGTAGATGATGAGCACAGCCTCCCTCTGAGTGAACCCCATTGCCACGAGACGGTGGGAGAGGTGGTCTTTGCCCGGGTTGGTGAGGGGGTTAAGCCCTCGGCGCAGCCGGGAAACGACCACCAGGGTCGTGTCGAAAATGGGCAGCCCCAGCACCATCACCGGCACCATCCAGGTCACGGTGGGGATGTTATGGGGGAAGCGGAGCTTTATCCCCACAGATGCCAGGATGAAACCGATGAAGAGGCTCCCTGAATCACCCATAAAGATGCTGGCCGGGTTGAAATTATAAGCCAGAAATCCCAAACACACCCCCAATAGGGCAGCGGTCAATGCACCCACCAGATATTGGCCGTTCATAGCCGCTATGAGCAGGAAGAAGGCCGATGCCACCACCGCCACCCCACTGGAGAGCCCATCCATATTGTCCAAGAGGTTCATAGCATTGGTTATGCCCACCACCCAGAGGAGATGGATGAAAAGGTTGGCGTAGGGGTTGTGGAAAATCTGCACGCTGACCCCCGTGAAATAAAGCAAAAGGGCCGCTATTATCTGGCCCAGGAGCTTTATCAAAGGGCGCAGCCCCCATTTGTCATCCCAGACCCCCATAAAGGATACCAGAGAAGCTCCCACCAGGATGCTGAAAAGCTGCGAGATGTAAAAACGGTTCTCAAAGACCAGCAAGGTCACGATGAAGGCCAAGTAAATGGCGGCCCCTCCCAGCCTGGGGATGGGCCTGGTGTGGATTTTCCTGGCAGCAGGATTATCCATCATCCCCAGTTTAGGGGCCAGCCATCGGGCCAGTGGGGTGCTCCCGATGGCCAGGACCAAAGCACTGGCGAAGATAAGCATATAATTGGTCATCTTCCTTCACCTTCTTCTCCAGATAGCGCTAGCCCTACGAGCCCTTCTGCCTCTTTAACTGGGCGATGAAGTTCTCCAGGGCCTGCTTGTCTTTTTCAGGAGCCAGTTCCAATGCCTTCTGGGCTTCAACAAGAGCTTCATCCAACCGTCCCAGTTGCCCATAGAGGAGGGCAAGGTTGCGGTGGCTTATGTAATCATTAGGGGATAGCTCCAGCACCTTCTTGTTGGCTTCTATGGCCTTATCAAGTTGCCCCATCTGGGCGTAGACAAACCCCAGGGCACTGTAAGCTTGCACCCTGCGGGGGGCTAATTCCACCGCCTTCTCGTAAGCTTTAGCCGCCTCTGCCCACTTCTTGGCGTTCCGGTAATAATCGCCCAAGAGAAGGTAAGTCTGGTCATATTGGTCATCAAGGGCGAGGGATTTCTTCAACTTCTCCAGGGCCTTTTCCTTATCGCCCATAATCATATACACCAGGGCCCACTCATTGTAAAGCTGAGCATTATTGGGGCTGAGGCGTGTCGCCTCAGCGTAGAATTCTGCGGATTTTTGCAGATATTCCTGGCGCTTCTCCTTGTCATTGGTCAACTCGGCCCAGGTCCTGTACAGCCGAGCCAGGTTGGCGGTATGGTCGGTGTTATAGGGGTTAAGTTCCCTGGCCTTCAGGAGAATCCTCTCGGTTTCCTTAAGCTTAGCCTCCCTCTGGGCAGGGTCCTTTATGGTTTTGGCCTGCTCCAGAAGAGCCCTCCCCAGGAAGAGGTAATAATAATCCTGCGTGGGAGCCAATTGAATGGCCCGATTGTGCAGGATGGCGCTTTTAGCCCATTGGTGCATGTTGTCCAGGGAGAAGCCCTGTTTGTATATGATGTCGGCCTGGATGATGCTCAGGTTGGTGGCATAGATAAGGAACGGGAGGATTACAATGCTTATAAGGGTGGTGGGAACCCAAGCGATAGGGCGGAAAGTGGCCCTTTGGGGGAGAGGCCTCTCCCACAGGAGCAGTATGGCCACCAACAGCATATACACGAACACGGAGATGTAATAATAAGTGATGGTATCGAGCACATTAGCTCCCGGCTTCAGGTGAGAGGCGTGGAAGAGGGCGAAAATTAAGGGTAACGGGATTGTAATGAGGCTGTAAATGGCAAACCCCTTGAACCAGGTGCTCGCTCTGTAGTCCTTGGCCTCCAGGCTGAATTGTGACCCTGCTGTTATCCCTCCTACCAGCCAGGTGAAGAAGAACAGCCACAGCATCGCCAGCGAGGTCACAGGCTTACCCTTGCTCATCCTGGTGGTCAGGGAAGCCTTGAGGATGGAGAGGGCATCGGTCTTGCCAAGCTGGTTGGTGGTGTAATCAAAGAACATCGTGCTGAGGATGAAAGCCATCAACAGGGAAAAGGCTACCACATAGATCACAGGCGAGGGCCTGCCTTCCAGATTTGGGAGGGAGCGGTGGCGTCGGCGTCGTTTGCGCTTCACCCGGGATTCCGGTTCCGGCTTAGGCGTCGGCTCGGGCTCCAGGGGAATCCACCGCATACCGAGGACTACCAACACCGCCGAAAGCGTCCAGAAATAGGTCCGGGTAGCGGCGATAGCAATCCCAAAGTGGATTTCGATGAAATGGGCGATAATGGTCGCCAGCAGAGCGATGATGAGGGAAATCCTGGCACCTATGGGCTCCCCGCCGCCTGTAGGCATCGAGAAAGCCATCACCATAACGTAAAAGGCCAGGCCCAGGATAATACCGGTGGGGATGCCAACCCCCGAAAACCTGAAGCTCCTCTCAATCAGGAAGGGCGTTATAAAGCCCAGGAATCCTCCCCCTCCCATAAAGGCGAGGAGTAAATTCCGCTGCCTATCGTTCTGGACAAAGCCGAGCCATTTAAGCCCGTAATAGAAGATGCTCCCGAAAAGGGTGATGTAAACGATAAACCCTATCAGCCCTGTAGTCACAAAAGCGTCGAAGGTCTCGTTGTGAGAGCGGTCAGGTGAAGCGTTGCGGGCTTCATAGTGGGCCAGGTCGGGTGGGTAGAATGGGTTGTAGGCCACGTGCATCGTCTCAGGGCCGTAGCCTATGAGGGGGCGGAAAAGGTTGAGCCCATCATAGCCGCTTGTGGGGGACCAAAGGGGCTTGTGGGGAGAGATGAGCTTGACAGCCCCCTCCCATATTAGGACTCGCACCCGTCCGGTGCCCTTGGAGATTTCGAAGACTTCTCCCAGCCTGCCCAGATAGGGCATCTTCCTCAGCGGCTCCAGAGGGGTGTTTGGGATGTTAAGGGCCACGAGGAAGGCCATCCCCAGGATGGTCTGGAGCACCCAGCTCAGCCACAGCCACCGCAATCCCTTACGCAGGAAAGCCATAACTCCATAGGCAGGCAGGGCTCCAACCGGGAGGCTTGCCAGGGCGAAGATGCCAGCCTTACCTAACTCCTCTTTCCTCAAAGGGCCCGGTTCGGCCTGGCGCCGCAAAGCCACCAGGTAAACCAGCATAAAGATGTAAAGCCCGCCCAGAAGACCAACCCAAGGGCCACGGCTCTTGCTGAAGAAGATGCACATAAGCTGCACTATAAGGATGAACAGATAAGCTCCTCCAATGATGGCCTGGATAGTGCCCTTAGCTTCCTCCTCTCTCAGCAACGCCCCCAGAAAGCGTATGAGCCTCTCCAGAGTGAGGAAGAAGGCCATTATGAGATAAGCGGCCACGAAGATGGCATTACCCATATTGGAGGCCACCCGCCTGGTGACATCCCCACCCCAAGGGAGGGGGTCCTTCCCCAGGTGCTGGACGATGCCGTAGATGGATATGGGCAGGCTGGTGATGATGATGACGGTGATAAGGCGTTCCAGTTGCTCCCTCCTGCGCAGGTGGAGCAACGTCAGGAAGAAGACCACAATGTAGGAGAGGGTGGTATAGGTGCCCTGTAAGCGCTGATAGGAGCCCCACAGGCTTATATGCGGGGCAATGGAAGTGATGGTGGAGAGGATGTAGACGCCGACCAGGAGCAGGGTGGGGAGGACAAGGGGGGTCTCCTTTATCCACTGTTTGAGAGGGCGTTGGCCTCGGAAGCCTTCTTCTGCCAGCTTGACCAACCAAGCCGCTACCATAACCAAGGCTATGGAGCGCAAAATGCTCAGCTTATCAGGCTCAAACACCCGCTGGGAATAAATGTTAAAGAAAAGAGGCTCCACAATAACAGCCGCCAACCACCCTGCTTCGATAATGCGCTCACAAAAAACCGCCACTTTACTTCTGCTCATCGCATATTCTCCCTGAACCAAGCTATAGTCCTCTTAAGCCCCTCCTCAAGAGGCACCTTGGCTTTGAAGCCCAGGAGCTTTTCCGCTTTGGAGGTGTCTGGAAGGCGATGCAGCGATTCCTCAAAGTTAGAGCCGTAAGCCTCTTCATAGGGGACAAATACAATCGGCGAAGGGGAGCCGGTCATCTCCTTTACGAGTTGAGCCACCTGCAGGACGGAGGTTTCCCTGCCGTTACCAATGTTGAACACATTGCCCACTGCTTGAGGGAGCGAGGCGGCCAATATGGTCCCCTGCACCGTATCAGATACATAGGTGAAGGAGCGGGTCTGAGAGCCATCACCATACACAGTGATGGGTTTCCCCTCCAGAGCTTGGGTGATAAAGCGGGCGATCACGCTCCCATAACCGAGGGGGTCTAAACGAGGGCCATAGGCATTGAAATAGCGCACCACGGAGACTTCCAGCCCTTTCTTGCAGTAAGCAAGAGCCAGGTGCTCATCCAGGGCTTTGGAGAGGGCATAGCACCAACGGGTTACCTGGGGGGGACCGAAAACACCATCATTGTTTTCCGATAGGGGAAGGGCATCGCTCTTGCCATAAACTTCCGAGGAGGAGGCTACCAATGCCCGCTTCCTATGCTGGAAGGCAGCCCTTAACACCACCTCGGTACCTACCGTGTTGACATAGATTGTCCTGAGCGGATCACGAAGCACATAATAGACCCCCACCACAGCAGCAAGGTGATATACTACGTCTGCTTCCGAGACCAAGCTCTCGACCAGAGCAGGGTCGGTCACGCTTCCCTCAACAAAGTGTAGTGAAGGCCCCGGTATGTGGTGAGCTATGTTCTCCTTCTTACCCTGAGAGAGGTCATCCAGCACCGTGACAGTATATCCCTGGGCTATGAGTTCATCCACCAGATGAGAACCGATGAACCCTGCCCCTCCAGTGACCAGAGCTCTCATAAATCCTCCGTGCCTTGAAAGTTATTACAATTTTACAACATCTATGGATAAGAGGCAAATGCTAACCGATTTGCTCCGTCAAAGTCGGGAATCCCCGGGTTTGTCAAAGCTAAATCTCCCCATATCCATTAAGGTCAAAGTGGGAAAGTTTGGCCTTGTCAAAAGTGAGGAGTTTTAGCTTTGACGGAAACACTACTATGCTTTGCCACTCGCCCGGCTTTGTGTTATACTATGTGCAGCGCACGACGATGGAGGTGAGCGCAATGGCTCTGCAAGTCAATATTAAGGACCTGGTAGAGGCACGGCTTTATGATAGCGAGGAGAAGGTGATAGAAGATGCTTTCCGCCATTTCCTGCTGGCTCATCCTGATCTTCGCATCGCCGTAGCCGTTCACCGTTACCGCACCGATGAGGAAATAACCCTGGCCAAGGCCGCTGCCATTGCTGGGGTAAGCCTGGAACGTATGAAGGAGATATTAGAACAACACGGGGTTCCCCTCCGCCTGGGTCCTGAGTCTGCGGAGGAAGCCCGTAAAGAACTGGCCGTGCTGGAGGAGTGGGCGGGTGCCGGTGCTAATTGATGCCACGGTTCTCTCCAACCTGGCTGCCGTAAAACGCCTGGACTTATTGAAGCTCCTTGGCGATGAACTCTACCTGGCTTCCGCGGTCTATGAGGAGATACAAAGGGGTCTTGAGGAAGGATATGAGTTCCTGGCCGAAGTAGATAAGGCCCTGGATGAAGGGATTTTTGACCTTACCACCCTGAAAGGGGAAGAAGAATGGCGCTTGTATAGAAGAATGCCCGGCAAGCTTCAGCGTGGAGAGGCGATGTCCCTGGCCATTGCTCTGCACCGAAAATGGGGATTCCTCACCGATGACCGGGCAGCCAGACGGCACGCCGACCGTTTGAAAGCGCGGTATTCAGGGACATTGGGTATCCTTCTCCTTGCTATCAAGAAAGGGCATCTGAGTTTAAAAGAAGCTGATGAACTTCTAAAGCAGATGGTGATGAAAGCCAGGTATCGTTCCCCGGTTGATAGTTTAGAGGCGCTGGTGAAAGGTGGAAGAAACGTTGATTAGAGAAATTGGACTCGACTAGCAAGCCCCGGCCCATCGCCGGGGCTTTTTTTCCTTTGCGCCGCCTCCCCGCCTTGCGATACACTCCTGCTCGTGATACCATCACGAGTGAGAGTGGTGGCAAGATGGAGCTCCTGGACAGGCTCTCGTCAATGCTCCGGAAAATCCTTCGCTTGAAGCCGTCAAAGAGGGCGCAATCGGTTAAATCACGGGCAGAGGAGGCAGCTATGAGGCTTGAAGAGGTGGTCACTGAGACCGAATCCATCCAGATTCATTTCCACGCATCGGCATAGCCAGGCCAAAAAGGCCCCGGTTCCATAAGTAGAACCGGGGCCTTTTGATGTTTTCCTGCCTTTGGGCGGGGCGATTACGCGCGTAATCACGGGGAAGGATTTGACACTCTGGCCCCGCCGTGATAGTATTGTGGTGAAGATATGCGCTGGGAGGTAAAGGATGCCATTGGTTAAAACTCGACCTTTGTGGAAGGAATTCGTAGAAGTCGCTACCGAGGGCGGCTATTACTCTAGTGAAGAAGAGTTCCTGCACGATGCCGTGCTGACTCTCCTGGCAGCCAGGAGAGACTTGCGCCTGGATTTGGCAGCCAGGCTCTACGCACGGGGAGACATTT
>DRAO01000364.1 GCA_011041825.1 Chloroflexota bacterium | reverse complement strand
TTTCTAATGCGCAGCCCTAAGGTCTACCGGGCCAGAATCCGCCTGGGCGTGAGCACCGATACTTACGATGCCGAAGGCCAGGTAGTGCGCTCCGTCCCCGAAGTCAGCGTGACCCGTGAGGAAGTCGAAGAGGCATTGGAGGCATTCAAGGGCGTCATCGAGCAGGTTCCACCGATGTATTCGGCCATTAAGGTAGGGGGGAAACGCCTTTATGAGCTGGCCCGACAGGGGAAGGAGATACCTCGCCAGCCTCGAAAGGTGGAGATATACCGTTTGGAATTGCTGGAATGGGATAAGCCTTTCCTGACGTTGGAAGTGGAGTGCTCTCCAGGCACCTACATCAGCTCTCTGGCCCATGACATCGGGGAGAAGCTGGGCTGCGGGGCTTGCCTTGCGGAGTTAATACGACTCCGCAGCGGGCACTTCACGCTGGAAGACGCCGTGATGCTGGAGGAGGTGGAGGAGGCGGGGAAAGCCGGGAAGCTGAGGAAGTTGCTCCATCCCATAGACGCTGCGCTGGTGGACTTCCCCGCCATCACCCTGGAACCAGGCGAAGAGAAGCGCATCCGTACCGGCCAGAAGGTGCGAGGCTCTATCCCTGAAAATGGCCAGGGGTTACACAGGGCTTACTCCTTTGATGGTCGCTTCTTAGCCCTGGTAGAGTGGGATGCCGAGGCCAAGATGTGGCAGCCTAAAATGGTGTTCATCTAGGCGGCCTTTTGTGAGAGTGGAGCTTTAATGCCAAAACCCCCTTTAAAGTCGTTCGGAGCGACCTATGCAGCTCATAGATAAGTTCTCCCAGGCTCACGTTACTGCTGAGAGCCTTATAACCATCGGCGCTTTTGATGGCGTGCACCGGGGGCACCAATACCTCATCCGTAACTTGGTGCACGAGGCCCACAATATGGGCTTCCTGGCTGGACTTATCACCTTTCACCCCCATCCCAGCGTGGTGCTTAACCCCTCCAATCCCACCAAATACATCACCACCCCAGGCGAGAAGGCCGCTCTCCTGGAGAAACTTGACCTGGACATCGTAGCCATCCTGCCGTTCGATGAAGAGATGGCCCGTATGCCGGCAAAGGATTTTATGGCCCTGGTGTGTAAGCACCTGAACCTGCGGGAGCTATGGGTGGGAGCCGATTTTGCCCTTGGCTACAAGCGAGAAGGGGATGTCCAAGCCCTGCGGGAAATAGGCCGCCAGCTGGGGTTTAGCGTCCATGTGGTGGAACCCCTCTACTATGAGGGGGAAATCATCTCCAGCACCCGCATCCGCCGTCTCCTGGAAGAAGGGGATGTGCGAAAAGCGGCCCAGCTTTTGGGGCGTTATTATAGCCTGGCTGGAGAGGTGGTGAGGGGAGAGGGAAGGGGCAAGGCTCTGGGTTTCCCCACCGCTAACTTGGAAGTCCGCCCGGAAAGGGCCATCCCCGCCGATAGCGTCTATGTCACCTATGTCCGCCTGGGGGAAAAACGCTTCCGTGGGGTTACCAACGTCGGGGTGAGGCCCACTTTTGACGGCGGTAAACGTCTGGTGGAAACCTATATTTTGGACTTCGATGCTGATTTGTACGGGTGCGATTTGGTGGTGGAATTTGTGGAACGGCTCAGGCCGGAGAGGAAATTTGCATCAATAGAGGCCTTAAAGGCCCAGATTAAAAATGATGTCGCTCAAGCCAGGAGGATATTAGCAGCAGAAGCTTCTGCGGGAGGGATTGAAAATATGCTAGGCCCAGTTTATACCCCTTCTACCAGGCGTTTTGAGGAGATTGACCACACCGCCGACCGGGCGATAAAGGTTTACGGGGCCACATTGGAGGACATCTTTGCCAATGCTGCCTACGGGATGTTCAGCATAATGGCCGAGCTGGAGGATGTGAAACCCGAGGTCACGAGGGAAGTGGAAGTCAACGCCTATGACATAGAATCACTGCTGGTGGAATGGCTTAATGAACTCCTCTTCCTGCACGAGACCGAAGGCGAGCTTTACCGGGATTTTGAGGTCTACCACCTGGATGAAAACACCGTTAAAGCCCGGGTCCGGGGGGGCAAAGGACACCCGACCAGAGCCAAGGTGAAGGCTGCCACTTACCACGATTTAGAACTGAAGAACCTGGGGAAAGGCTACGAAGCCATCATCGTATTCGATACCTGAGGTTTCATCAATGCAGCGGTTACAATCTACAACAGAGGGATTTGCGCCCCGGGCCTCTCCACCACAGGGTCCAGG
The DNA here is from genome assembly GCA_011041825.1 of Chloroflexota bacterium. GTDB lineage: Bacteria > Chloroflexota > Anaerolineae > SpSt-600 > SpSt-600 > HyVt-206. The sequence continues at coordinate 6,295 of DRAO01000364.1, read as the reverse complement.
CCGATGATTTTCTGAAGGCTGTAGCGGTCTATGCTTTCCTCGGCGGCTAATCGGCGTAGGTGGCGGTATTTTATGAATTGCCAGTTCCCTTCGGGGAGAGAGGACCAGGCTGGTACGTGCTGCTTCTTGAAGTAAACCAGGGAAGCCCGCCCTCCGGGGATAACCAGATAAGCACGAAATGGCCTGGGATCAGGATGCAGGAGGAAGAGCCGGGTAAAAGCAGCGGTGCTTTCGATGCGAAACCCGTAGAGGGTTGGGGGCTTGCCGTGCTTAACCTCCCGCCATATTACATCGAAGAGGGTTCCTTCTCCTCTGGCTTCAACAGAAGTTTCAAAGCCCATACGTTGCCCCAAATTGATCAAGATATCCTCCATCTCCCTGCGGTCCCTTTGCCTCCGCTGGGGGTCATCCTCCGTCCGAAGTTTCCAAGCCCCGCTGGGTAACTCTCCCCCATAGGAACTCAGGCAGGCTTTTACCAGCTCCTGGGAAGGGGTAAAAGGCCCCGGGAAACGGGCGAACACGGCCTCGGCCAATTCCTCAAAGGGGGCAGGTGCTGCCATCCGTAAAGCCTCCAAAGCCTCCAGCTCAACCCTGTCGGTCAAGGGCGGATGAGCCGAGCCATAATCGGCAAGGCCAATCCCCTTGCCACCCCAACGACGCAGGATGTCCTCCTGCTCCAGAGCGGCCAACGTTTCCTCCAGGAGCCTGCGGAAGTGAGCCCGGGCCGAGCTTCCTTCCTCGACTTTATGCCAATGCCACCCTTCCCGGGATGCAATCCACCAAGCTACGGCAAGCCTCAACTGGCTGAGGGTCATCGGCTCCCCATAATGATTCATAACCTCAAGTACAGAGCGCCGGATTATCTCCCGTAAGTCTCCTTCATCCAGAGTTAAAGCAGGGGGACTCGGTGGGGGTCTCATCTGCCCGGGGTTAGAGAGGATCAAACGGATCGCCAGTTCCCCTTTTTCCTCCTGAAATGAAAAGCTTTCGGGGGCCAAGCCTGCCCTATCGGCAGCCATCAACAGGGCCTCCACACAAGCAGGGGGAAGAGCCTGCCCAATTAGCACGAGAACACCTCCCGGCACCACCATCCTCCGCAATCTGCGAAAGGCTCGCCTCATTGATTCCTCATACCAATCCCATCCAAAAGCACGTTCTTGCACGAAGGGCCTCAGGGAGGAAGCAGCCGACGGCCCCAAGAGCCACCCTGCCCACAGGAACGCCAGGGGCCAATATACATTGTCCAATACCGGGGGAGCAGTTATCAACAGGTCAACTCTCCCCTGGGCCATCTCCTTTTCCAAACGGCGGATATTCCACGAGGCCAGGAAAACCCCGGCTTTTCCCTCCGCCAATTCGTTCAGTTCAACAAATCGTATGGGCTTTATCAACCCTTTAGCAGCATCAATGGCTTCCTGGAAGGCTAACCACGCATTGGGTTCCACAAAGCGGGAAGGAGGCCGTAACCGAGCGGGTTTCTTGAGGGGGTGCTCTTCCGAATAGAGGGACAGGCTCTTCTGAAGGGCCAGGAGAAAGGCCAGTTTTAGGGCATAGGTAATGGGGCTTCTATCAGGGAGGAGGGCCTGGATTTTAACGAAAATAGCGTTCAGGCAGTGGAGGTTGCGAGGGGTATAGACTAAGGGGAGGCTTTCAATCAATGGAGAAGGGGATTCATACCGAGGCAGGAGCCGAGTCAGGACATACCAGTAGTCAGGCCCCTTTTCCCTGAGCCCCTGCAAAGGCCGGAGGTCGCTTTCCTCCACCGGGAATATGCCCTTATCCCCACACCGAGGGCAATCCAGTGCTTTTTCCACAGGCTTCTTCCCTTCCTCGCTTGCCTCCCACACAAAGTAAGAAGCCCGAGCCAATCCTCCACAGGAGGGGCATTGAACCTGATAGAGCTCACGGAGGTATATCCTCAGGGGGACTTCTCCCTTCGGGCTATCGGCCAACCGTGTAAAAGCAGCATCTATCTCCCTGGGGTCAAGTTTGAGCCCGCAAGCCCTGATTGTGAAAATGGCCAGGGGGTTAAAGTTAACGGCTATGACCCTCCGGCCTGCTTCTATCATCTCCCGAAGCATATCCGGGTCGGAGCAGAAGGGGTCAAGTACGAGCCCTTCGGGGGGAGCATAAGCTTTTACATAGGCCTCCGTAACTCCCAAAGGTATAGAGGGCCAAAAGGGGATGCCTAAAGGTCTCTCTTTCGGTAAACCAGGGATAAAATAATCCGCTTTCCCCACACTTTGGCCTCCTGGCCGAGAAGGTGTTGAAAAACTCCGAGGTTAGAAACTACTCCGCAGGCTAGGGATAGAAAAAGTGGGTGTTTTCTCGTGCGGGGGCGAAGCCCCCGCACGAGAAAACACTTCAAAAATGCTTTTTAACCTGCCCTCGCCGGAAGGAACCTTTTGAGCAAGAACAGCGTGGCACTTTTTCAACACCCTCCTGGCCGAAAAGCTTGAGCTGGGGGTGTTAATGAGGGCCCTGGCTCTCTTTCTCCCGGCAGCCTTTGCAGATGCCAATTACATCTATGTGGGCTTTCTTAACCTCGAAGTTGTGCCTCTTGCTGAGCTCTTCAAAGAGCTGGCTAACCAGGTCGCTTTGAAATTCCTCTATCCCCCCGCATTTGGAGCATATCAGGTGATAGTGGGCTTCTTCTTCCACCAATTCGTAATGATGGTGCTCTTCATCCAGGTGGAGCTCTCTGACCAAACCCATCTCCTTGAGCACGCCGAGGGTGCGATACACGGTGGAGAGGCTTATGCGGGGTTTTTCCTCCCGAGCCCGACGGTAAATCTCGTCGGCTGGGAGGTGTTCCTTGCTCTCTTTGATTATCTGAAATATCAAGGCCCGTTGGGGCGTCAGCCTTTTCCCCTTAGCACGAAGGGCCCTGGCAACCTGTTCTAATCCCTTGTCTCTCATAGGCCTCTCACTCATAAGTTATGAGAACCTGAGCTGTCATCCCCCATTTCCCCCGGTTAGCGCTTTTTCAACGCCCTCTGTCAATCAATCTATAAAGCTGGTCACCTCTTCCAGAGGGCGTCGGCCTGTCCTGGCTCCTGGCTCTGAAGCAGGCTTGCCTATGGGGATGATGGCCACCGGGCGCAAGTGGCGTGGGAGATTAAGGACACTGGCAGCGGCTCCTTCGTCAAAAGCCCCAACCCAGCATCCCCCATAGCCAAGAGCAGTGGCTGCGAGGAGGATGTGCTCAGTGGCAGCGGCGGCATCCTGGATGCAATACAAATCCGAACCCCGGGAACCATAGCGCCTGGCCGAACGCCCAGGCTCAACACAAACCACGATGACCACAGGTGCTTCAGCTATAAAGCCTTGCCCCCAGGCAGCCGACACCAGCCCTCGCTTCACTTTGGGGTTCCTCACCACTATGAAATGCCAGGGTTGAAGGTTGCCAGCCGAAGGGGCCCTTATAGCAGCGTGCAAGATTTTCCTCACGATTTCCGAAGGCACATCTTCCGAAGTGAACTTGCGCACGCTACGGCGCTGCTCTATCACCTCCCAAAACTCCATAACCCCCTCCCAGAGCGGAAGATATTATGTGTATAGCACCCTGCACACCAAAGGATACAATCCACAGGCCATAAGGGCTGTAGCGGGGATTGTGAGCACCCAGGCCAAAGCGATTTCCTGCATCACCCTCCACCTCACTTTGGATAACCTCTCTGCTGAGCCGACCCCCACAATGGCAGAACTCACCACATGGGTGGTGCTGACGGGACCGCCGAGGAGAGCCGCTCCCAGGATTACCACAGCTGAGCTGGCTTGAGCTGTAAAGCCATGGATAGGCCGTATCTTGTAGAACTTGCCTCCCAGCGTCCTTATGATGCGCCATCCCCCTGCCGCAATTCCCAAGGATATCGCCGCCGCACACGCCGCTATCACCCACACCGGAACCCGGAATTCATCCAGATAGCCCGCACTCACCAGGCCCATCGTGATGATGCCCATTGTCTTCTGAGCATCGTTGGTACCGTGGCTCAGAGCCAGGCTCAAAGTGGTGAGGGCCTGTCCCCGCTTGAAGAAGATATTGACCTTGGGGGTAGCCCCCCGTACCATAAAGAGCATCACCTTCATAAGGACGTAGCCCACAATCATCCCCAATATGGGGGAGATGAAGAGCGCTGCTATTACCTTCTCCAGCCCTTTCAATTGGATGAGCTTGACCCCGTAAGCGATGGCAACTGCCCCGATGATGCCTCCGATAAGGGCATGGGAGGAGCTGGAGGGGATGCCGAAGTACCAGGTGATTAGGTTCCAGATTATGGCGCTCAGGAGGGCTGTGAAAATAACGCTTATGGTAATCGCCCGGGGGTCAACGATGTCGTGCCCTATCGTGGTGGCTACAGCCACACCAAATAAGAAGGGGGCGATGAACTCCGCCACGGCACTCATCGCCAGGGCTTTAGAAGGGCGCATTGACCGGGATGAGATGATGGTCGCCACGATATTGGCACTATCGTGGAAGCCATTGAGGAAATCAAAAGCCAAGGCTACCAGGATTAATAGCCCCGTTGGGCTGATGAATTCTCGCAATCCCATATTCTATCCCTTTGTAGTTCTGCAAAACCGGAAGTTTTGCGGTTAATTATGGCTTCATCACCCCCACCTGCACATTCCTGAATCGGGCCGGGGCTGTGCCGTGCCCTACGTGGGCGACCTGCATAGGCTCCCCTTTACCGCAATTGGGCGTCCCCCACACCTTCCAGTACCTGGCGTTGCAGATGGCATCGCAGCTTTGCCAGAATTGGGGAGTTATGCCCGTGTAAGTGGCATTCTTCAGAAGGCGGCCCAGCTTCCCCTTCTTTATCTCGTAGGCGATTTCCGTCCCGAACTGGAAGTTGAGTCGTTTGTCGTCAATGCTCCAGGACTTGTTGGTCTCCATATAGATGCCTTCGTCCGTATCGGCGATGAGGTCTTCCAGGTCCCATTCGCCTGGCTCCAGGTTTATGTTGGTCATCCTTATTATGGGGATGCGGTTCCACCCATCGGCCCGCATACAGCCGTTGGACCTGAGGCCAAGGCGGTGGGCCGTTTCCCGGCTCATAAGGTACCCCACGAAGATGCCGTCCTTGACCAGGGGGGTCCGCTGAGCGGGCACACCTTCGTCGTCGAAGCCAAATGTGCCCAGAGCCCCTGGTATGGTGGCATCGGCAGTGATGTTCACGATGTCGGAACCGTAGCGGAAGGTCCCCAGCTTATCGGTGGTGAGGAAGCTCGTCCCGGCGAAAGATGCCTCGGTGCCGAAGACCCGGTCCAGTTCGGTAGGATGCCCGCAGGATTCGTGCACCTGGAGGGCCATCTGGGCTCCGCCTATTATCACGGTGGTGACCATACTGGGGCATTGAGGGGCGTACAGGAGCTGAGCAGCTTCCTCGCCGGTGCGGGCAGCGTTCTCCACCAGCTTCATCTCCTCGATGAGCTCCCAGCCTCCCGTGCCCTGATGCCTCCCGAAGGAGTTGGGGTAGGAGCGCTTCTGAACATCGTCCTCGCTCACGGCGGTGGCCTCCAGCCCGCCGCCGCTTTCGATGATTTCCTGTTCTATGTAGCTTCCCTCAGTGCTGGCGAAGGTCTTCTTCTCTTTGAAGAAGCCAAGGCTGGCCCTGGAAACCTTGACCTCTTTGGTGCGACGCATCTCGGCATCGGCGGCCAGCAGGAGTTCAATCTTCTTCTCCAGCGGGATGGAGAAGGGGTCCACCTTCACCGGGGTTTTATACGTGGCAACGTGGATTTCTGGCGGCCCCAGGTTCACGTCCTCCAGCTTGGTGAGGGCGCTAGCCCTGGCTATCTCCACCGCCAGAGCCGCCACCCGGTCCACCTCTTCTGCCGTCAGCAGGGACGAGCTGGCGAAGCCCCAGGCTCCATCGGCAATAACCCTGACGCCGAAGCCCAGGCTTTCCTCCTGGGAAAGGGCCTCCACCGCTCCATTTTTCACAGTTATCCTCTGCTCTACCCGGTGCACAATGCGTATATCCGCATAGGTGGCCCCTTTAAGTTTTGCCGTCTCCAGGGCACGCATAGCGAGGTCTTTCATCCCAACCTCCCGGTGGTAAGTTTTTGTGGGACACCGGCAAAGCCCGATGTCCCACAAAAACTAGATTATCTCTATCGCCATTGCCACCGCCTCTCCGCCACCCAAACAGAGGCAGACAAGGCCTCTGTTAAGTCCTCTGTCCTTGAGGGCATAGATTAGCGTGGTCAGGCATCGGGCACCGCTGGCTCCAATAGGGTGGCCCAAGGCAATGGCTCCCCCGTTCACGTTCACCTTCGACCAGTCCCAGCC
>DRAO01000275.1 GCA_011041825.1 Chloroflexota bacterium | reverse complement strand
GAGTAGGAGTGGGCGTGTTGGTAGGAGTGGGCGTGGGCGTGTTGGTCGGAGTAGGCGTGGGCGTGTTGGTCGGAGTGGGTGTGGGCGTGTTCGGAGGAGTAGGCGTGGGCGTGTTGGTCGGAGTCGGCGTAGGCGTGTTGGTTGGAGTGGGTGTGGGCGTATTGGTCGGAGTGGGCGTAGGCGTGTTGGTCGGAGTAGGCGTGGGCGTAGGAGGAATAGCCACTACGGTTACACTATCCTGGTCACAGACCACCCCCAGGGTTGATTCCCCACAAGACCATACGATATTGGTGATGCTCTCGGTAATCACTTCACTTGTGGTTACCGTAGCTGAAGCTCCAATACCCAAGTCCCCAACCAAGAACGTGTTCTCAAAGCTATCGGTAATGGTCACGTTGTGGAGGATGATGTTTCCGGTATTGACCACCACATAGGTGAACATAACCTCTTCCCCGCTAGGCACCTCCTCAGGCTCGGCTGAGGCATTAACATCAATCTCCGGCTGCCCTACCCTGACCGAAGCGCAGAACTCAGAGGTATTACCTTCGGCATCAATGACGATAGCGGTAACGTAATCCTCCTCACCAAGTCCTTCAACCTCGATGCTCCAGATTCCCCCTGGCTCCACCCCATCAACGGCTCCCAGGAAGACCTCCCCTTCCCCATAAGGAACGCCTTCATACATATCGTTATCGCTGAACTTGGCCTTGTAAACTTCAACCCTCAACGTGCCTTCAACGGTATTAGCAGGGGCCGTGCCTTCAATTGTGGTTCTCCCGGTATCCGGGTTGTAGCTTACGGTTTCGATAACCGGGAAGTCTAAGCCGTAGTTAGGCTGCGTTGAATCATTGCTCACACCATCGTTGGGGGAGACTCCATCGCCGTCAAAGCCATCGCTGAAATCGAGGTCAATGGCAATGCCACCGTTATCGTGGAAGGAGTTCTGGGTGAAGGTGTTGTGCACGGCAACCCCGTAATATTTGCTCACGGCTATGCCTGCACCAGGGTTGTAGGCTATTATGTTCTTGGTGACCAGGTTGTCCTCAGCACCTCGATAGAAGGCAATGCCGTTGATTTCCCTCGGATAAACGCCGTTTTCCCGGAAGGTGTTGTTCTCAATGATGTTATTATTAGCTCCTGCGAACACATCGAGCCCAAAGGCCCGGTTCCTATAGACCAGGTTGCCTCTCACCTGGGTGTTACTTGTCCCACTGGTAAGGGTGACGCCATCACCATAATGGGGGTAGTTCCATCCGTTCTCAAAGACTTCGTTGCCCTCGGCAAGACCGTTACGGCTCCCGTAAAAGCGAATCCCGCTGAAGCCATTGTAGCCCACGTAGTTGTTCCGCACGGTCACCAGCTTCGTGCCTGTGCCTATGAATACGCCGTGCAACCCGTTAGCCCCGGCCGGCCGGGTTCCGTCAGGGGCCACGCCTATGAAGTTCCCTTCAATCAGAGCTTTACCGCCCCGGCCCATATATATGGCGTTACCCCCGAATCCGTAGATAGCAAACCCCCGGATTACCATCCCATCATTTTCTATATCCAGCCCATTCCCTGCCAGTCCATTGCCATCAATGACCACCTCCGGTTTATCATAGAGGGGCAGGGTTAACCCATCAACGCCCACCGTTCCGCCTGTCCCCACCTGACCGGGGTTGGTATCGCCGATATTGCTCGTTTGCGTGGTGGCGTCCAAGGTGGTGTTATCGTTCTCCAGGGCAGGAAGGGAACTGAGGGGAACTATACGGGCCACCTTTGCCCCGTTGCCGATGTCCGTTAACAATTCTTCCGGTATCCTGAAGATGCTGGCATTGGGGCCTTTGATGGCATTAGCATTCAGGATGAATTGGCGCAATGAACCCTGGCCAGAATCGTTCGTGTTGACGATGAGGTTGAAGTTAAAGCCAAAGTCCACGCCGGTGGCATCCTCCTCCGGCCCAAGTTCCACCCTTGCTATGTGCTCGTAGTGGCCAGCTTCAAAATCATCAGCCTGGGCGGGGTTCTCCCCGCCGAAAGCCGAGCCGCATACCTGAGAACCGCCGATGTACTCACATTCATAAGTCTGCTCGGCCCACACGTCCTCCTGGCTGTGGCCACCCCAGAAACCAGCCGCAGGGGATACGTCCTTGGAGTCAACGGCTACGTAGAAAACCCCACCGGCTTTCACCGTAAAGGTGTAATACCCCTGCGCATCGGTCTGAGTGCTTGCCAATACGGCTGCGCCATCCTCACTCAGCAGCACAACATCCACCCCCGCTTTCCCAGCGTCGCCTTCCTCAAAGGCATCGCCCTCGCCATCAACGTCCTCAAACACCCGACCGGTAATCATCACCTGGGCCTCACATCGGGCACCCGTGGCATAAGCTCTAATGCCCTCGTTATGCTCCGGCCAGTTGTCCTCCCTGGTAACCTCAGCTTTAAGCTTAACCTCGGATTCGGGAGGCATCTGCATCCACTCGGCCCTCATATAGACCGTGTAGGTGATGCTCTCCTCACCCCCTGCTTGGATGTCACCTACGTTCCATACATACTCATCTTCATCGCCTGGAAGCCATACATCGCCGTTGCTGAATTCCACACGCTCGATGTAATCACCGTTCTTCACCGCCGTGAAGGTCACTTCCACGTTCCTGGCGAAGTCTTTCTCCTCATCAGAAGTGTTGCGGACTGTCAGCTCAAACTCGTATGGCCCATCCCCGCAGGGAGCCTGAGCATCATCAGGCACAAGCTCAAGGGATGGCCTGCGAACGAGGTCATTGCCGAAGTAGACTTCATAGACCTTGTTTGGCTCCAGGGAAAGGGACACGCTTATGGGGGTGGTGTTTTGCCATCCATTCTGTGGGGTTTCAGCCAGGTAATAATCACCGAGATCCACAGCGCTGAACACGTACTTGCCGTCTTCGGTATATCCACCGTGCTTATAGATGCTGCCATCGGATCGGTAGAGGGTCATCCACCAACCGTCAAGGAATGGCTCACCATCCCCTTTCACCCCGTCCCTATCGAGGTCATTGAACTTATAAGCCACCACAACCGGCAGTTTAATGTTACCGAAGGAGACCGAAGCCCCTTCCTGGGTGATGGTCACGGTCACCGAAATCGGGGTGACGTTGAGCCATCCGGGGACAAGCTCCTCTTCCACGATGTAATCGCCTGGAGCCAGCCCCTGGAAAACCACATTGCCATTGGCATCCGTGCTCTTGGTCTTAATTAATGTATGCTCATCATCGTACAGGGAGATTTCCCACCCGGAGAGGTTGGGTTCGTCATCCTCCTGCTTGCCGTTCATATTCAGGTCATTGAACTTATGGGCCAGGATAGAGCCTCCATTCTCCCAGGTTGCCTGGGCCTCTGCCCCAATGGAGCCTTCGGTAGTATCCCCCAGGACCAAATCCTGCCGGTCCTGCCCCAGGACGTTAAATATCAGGCCCTTGGGGAGGGAGAAAACAGCCGAAGCCCTTATGTGAGCCGTCCCCGGTTCCCCCTGGGTATTTGTAAGGGTGAAGGTGGCTTTCCCATCTTCTCCCGTGACCACGGAATCATCGCTTAGAGTACCGAAATCGGTGGAAAGGGAGACATTCAACCCTTCCAGAGGGTGTCCATCTTGATAGGCAGTTACGGTAAATGTCTGTGTGGCCTCAGGGAGGAAGATGGTTACGTTAGCCGGTTCAATGCTTAAATCAGGGGCGTGCTGGGGGAGAGAGCAAGGCTGAGGGACGGAGTTAATTATCTCCTGAGCCCGGGCTGCAATGCCCGTACCCAGGTCATCCACCAACTCGTAGCCGTCGGAGAAATACCAGATGGCAACCTGGCGTGCCGCCGCTTCAAGGTGGTCCAATGTCTGAGAAGGAGGCATATTTTGCAAGAGCCAGGTTACCTCGCAGGCGGTTGTATCATCGCTGGCTGAAAAGAGGTCGCCTATGTAGAGCTCCTTCTCCAGGTTTATGCAGAAGACCCCCGGCGTATCATCGGTCTCGTACATCTCAGTATCAATCACACCGATGTAACAAACCTCTTTCTCACGCCCGCTCTGGATGTGACGCATCCTGAATTGCGGCAAGCCTTCGATACAACACCTGTTGCCTCTACAACCGGATAGATACCCCGGCCCTACACCTGTAACTTCACCAACCACACCCTCCTGTGGCCCTTTACCAAGGAGCCGCACAAAAGGCTTCCGAGCGATGTTCTCCCTCTCCCCTTCTTTTACCGAAATGCCGAAAGGCAGGTGATACTGGCCTGCCTTGATGCCCTGAGGGAGAACACCACCCTGAGGGGGAACGGCCTCAGGATGGCCGGGGGAAGTCTCCTCTTCCCCTCCCTCCTGAGGCTGGGAAGCAGATAAGCCCCCTGTTGGAGCAAAGCTAGCTCCTTTGACAGGAGCTGCGAAGGCTATGGGGGAAAGGAAAGCCAGGCTAACGATAACGAACAGTAAAGCCAAACCATAAGCTAACCTTTTCCACCGCATTACCAATACCTCCATAACTAAACCTAAGGGGTTTCCTAATTTTTACCATAGCATTTTATGGTTTGAATTCAGTTTGAAAAATCGAAAGCCAGGGCTAAAAGCCCCGGCCTGAGCAGTGAAAGCCCGCTGTAAGCGGGCTAGCTAGGGCGCTTCCAGCGCCCTCCCTCCGTTGGCCTCTATGCCAATATGAGCGCCCCCTTTTTCGCCCCCTCTTGAGGCAACATCTTCAACCACTTTCGCTCTCCCCTAGTGCAACATTGCCAACCAGGGTTAAATGGAATGCTACCTAACAAGCAGGGGCTGTACCAATAAAAAAGGGGTGTTTGAGCGATGGCTTTACCACCCCTCAAACACCCCTTCAACCACATATGAGTTGCTATTCAGGGGAAAAGCGGTATCCCCTTCCTCTCTCGGTGAGGATAAAGCGGGGATTGCGGGGGTCAGATTCTATCTTGCGGCGCAAACTCCATATGTACCATTTGACACTCTGGATACTGGCATCGGCACTGAAGCCCCAGATAGCCTCGAAGAGCTTCTCCGGGGTGAGGATTCTACCGGCTCTTTCTGCCATATACAGGAGCAGGTTGTATTCGATAGGGCTGAGCTCAACCTCCTGCCCGTACGCAAACACCTTGCCTTCCGTCCGGTTGATAATGAGGTCGCCGCCTCCGAATCGCAGCACATCCATAGGGCGTGGTGGCATACGGGCCCGGCGGAGGAGGGCATTGATGCGGGCTACCAATTCAGCAGTGCTGAAGGGCTTCACCAGATAATCATCAGCCCCTTCTTCCAACCCCCTGACCTTGTGTTCTTCCTCGCCCAAGGCAGTAAGCATCAATATGGGCACGGAGGAGATGCGGCGCAACTCCCGACAGACTTCCCAGCCGCTCATCCCAGGCATCATAATGTCCAGTATCACCAGGTCTGGAACCACGTGGTGGAACTCCTTCAGCCCTTCTTTCCCGGAAAGGGCCGTATACACCTCAAATCCTTTATGCTCAAGGGCCTTCCGGATGATCCGGAGGAGTTCCTCATTGTCATCAATCACCAGGATTTTCTCGGCCATTTTCTTACCAGCTTATTTTTCCCTAACCTTACCGAAGACTGGCCATCCTTTCCGGTGGGCATATTCAGCCAGTTCCGGGTCAGGGTAAACGGCGACAGGGGTGCCCACCATCTCCAGGAAAGGCACGTCGTATATGCTATCGGCATAGGCATAGCTGCGGGCCAGCTCTATCTCCGGGTAACGGACTAACTCAGCACGTAATCTCTGAGCTTTGCCCTCCCCGAAACAGAGGGGTTCTATGATCCGTCCCGTGAACCTGCCATCTTTGGTTTCCAGAAGCGTGCCCACCACGCCATCGGCCTTCAACCTCTCCCCTATGATTTCCAGCAGGGCCTGAAATGTGCCCGAAACCAGGAAAAGCTTTCGCCCTTCCTCCCGATGATGCTCCCATATTTCCAGCACCTCAGGCCTTATCCTAGGCATAACGTAATGCTCGGTTATCCACTGAAAAGCCTCCTCGGCCTGCTCTTCTGACATCCTCCACATCGTCCAGGCCATATTCCGGGCCCAAAGGATGTAGTACTTCTTCCTGCTGATGATACCCGCTTTGTAGAAAGGTAAGAGGGCTATGTGGGAGTAGATATAGAATTTCAGGGCCAACCGGTTTGTCTTCCGGGTTTGATGATGCAGCACTATAGCCCTCCATATGTGACCGGTGAAAAGAGTCCCGTCAAGGTCGAAGAAAGCAGCCTCCATGCCCCATCCTCCCCTAGCTTGATGAACCCTGGCTTTTCGCTCTTGTTCACAAGATTGCTCAAAAGGACAGGATTAGGTCACTATTATCTCGGCCGTTCCAGCAACCCGGAGAGTGGAATCATTGAAATAAACCACACGCACATTCAAGCGCAGATGCACACCTTCTCGCAACCTCCCCGTCCAGACAATGGAATCGGCCATCTTGCGATAGGGATAGCCCTCCACACCTTCCAGCTGCGCTCCCTGATCGCTTTTGCCAATGAATCTCACTGTGGTGCCGGGGATAAACTCGCCCCTTTTCACCTGATAGCTCACGAGGCTTGTGTACTTAAGCTTCACATCCGAAGGCAAGGGTTCCGGACTGGGAGCGGGTTCCTTAACCTTAAAGGTGAAAATCCCGCCGCAATGCATAGTCTCATCGTCAAACCACAGAATCCGCAGGTTCAATTTCAGTTCCGCCCCGGGGACAGGGGAGCCCTCCCAGTCCAGCGAATCCCCTTTCTGCTTTATGGCTTTCTGCCCCCCGATGAACACTTGAGCCCCTTGAGGCCCTTTGCCCGCATAGCTGATTTCCGTGCCGGGCAGGGTTTCCCCTCTTTTAACGCTTATCTCCAATGGCCCGCCATAAGATAACTCTCCCTCTGAGCTTCCCTGGCAGGCCCCCATAGTAAAAACGATTGCAAACAGGATGCAGATAGCTAAAAGCCTAATCCTCACAATTCTCCCCCATAAGCAATTCCACCGGAGACATTATAACATCTAGCGGCTATAGATGCAACCTACTTGCACATAGGCCCGGTTTCGGGTATAATCCCGGTAGCAAGATTTGGCAGCCCCTTTGAAAACAAGGGCGTAAGGTTTAAGATTATGGAAGTGCTGTTGGAAGAAGATAAGCACTGGTGGTTTGCCAGCCGCACCAGGGCCATCTTTGCCCTGCTTGACCCCCTTGTCCTTAACTCAACCAACCGTGTGTTGGATGTAGGTTGCGGGGCTGGGAATATGTTCCACCACCTGGCCCGATATGGTGAAGTATGGGGGCTTGATAATAACATCAAGCCCCTTAAGGTGGCCCGGGAAAGAGGGTACATCGTGCCGCTGGGGATGGCAGAGGCGATGCCCTTTCCCGATGCTCAGTTTGAGATAATAACCCTGCTTGACGTAATAGAGCATTGCGACGATGATAGGGCTGTCTTGGCTGAATGCTATCGGGTTTGCCGTCCGGAAGGCTTCCTGGTCATAACTGCTCCTGCTTTCCAGTGGCTCTGGAGCTACAACGATGAGCTCAACCGCCACCGCCGCCGCTACAGCGCCGGAAGCCTGCGTCAATTGTTGGAAGAGGCAGGTTTCCAAATCCGGAGGTTAACTTACGGCTATTTTTTCATCTTCCCCTTGGCTGCCAGCCTCATCCTGATAAGGGAACGGCTCCACCTCCACCCCCGCCTGGCATCCCCCCACTTTGACGAGGAAGCCTACCAGGTGGAGATGGAACCGGCTCCCCCCGCCCTCAATGCCCTTTTAACAGTGATAGGCAGAATAGAGGCTACCCTCCTGCGCTGGGTAAACCTGCCTTTCGGCACTTCCATAATGGCAATAGCCCAGAAGCCAGGTTAATGGGAGAGCCAGTAATTTACCTTCGCCACCAGAAGCGACAAACTCTCCCTTCCGTTAACCCTGATGCGTTTGAGGCGGAACACATCTTCGTAAGTTTGTAAAGTGCCAGGATGGACGGTAACCGCCCCCCAGAAATGAGCCGAATGGAGCACCTTTATCACTTCATCATCATAATGCCCAAAGGGATAGGAAAAGAAGCGAGGCTCAATCCCGTGAGCTTCCAGGGTCTGGCGGGAGCCCAAGATTTGCCAGACCAGATAATCCAAGGGGCGGCCCTTTAAATCAGAATGGTCACGCCCGTGAGCACCTATCTCCATCCCTGCCTGGGCCATTTCCTCAATCTGCTTCCAAGTCATAAAATCTGGCCGTCTTTGATCTATAAAATCGGTGATGATGAAAAAAGTGGCTTTAAAGCCATATTTCTTCAGCAGGGGGAAAGCATTGTAGTAGTTGTCCGCATATCCATCGTCAAAGGTTATGATCAAGGGCTTTTCCGGCAACGGCTTGCCCAAAGTTAGATAATACACCAAATCCCGCAAGGTTATGGTGGCATAGCCCTCCCTTTTGAAGTACCGGAGGTGCTCCTCAAATTGCTCTGGAGGGACGCTGAGTTCCCTGCGGATGATGTTCGCTCCGGGAGGAGGCTGTGAGATGTGATGGTAAAGGAGGATGGGGACCCTTACTTCTCTGTAAAAGCCATCGGGTGTAGGGCCGGGGGTAGGAGTCGGTGTGGGGGTGAAGGTAGGAGTAGG
>DRAO01000281.1 GCA_011041825.1 Chloroflexota bacterium | reverse complement strand
TTGTTGCTCCTCGCGTGCCCAAAATCAAACTCTTTCACTCGGAACACAAGGTTCCGAACTGGATAGAAACCTGATGCTCCGTCAGCACGAGGCTGGCGGTATCTCTGGATACCCCCAGCCTTGTGCTGGGGGAGGCTCAGGAAAATCCAGAACCCAAGGCCTTGTGCCTTGGGAAAATGCTAGGGAAGGGGGATGAAAATGCCTAAGATGGAATTCAAAGGCAAATTGCCGCCGCCTGAGGAGTTTAAACGTATGCTAGTGGAGGCGGTGTTGAACAGCAACCCTGTTGAGGAGCTGCTGGAACTCCATCGGGAGCTTCAGGGATATGAGACGAAATATGGGCTTTCTTCAGAAGAGTTCTACGAGAAGTATAACCGTGGGGAGATGGGGGACAGCGCAGAGATAATGCACTGGGCTGCACTGTATCAGTCCTTCTTGGAGCTTAAGAGGCTTTTAGAGAGGGCCTTGATTCGCAAAGCTGTAATGGAAGAGGTAACCATAGCCGTATGAAACTCCAACGTTATTTTCAGCGTTTAGAAAATACCATTCACTCCCGCGGAGACATAGAAATTGAGCAAATCTCGATGGAACTCCTTTCCGCCTTTATTGGGCATATCTGGGGGAGATTGCGCTTCTATGATGGCTCTCTTCTAGAATTTGAGGAAAGAGTACGGTTAATTGACGGGATTGAGAAGACGCTTTACCGATACCATTACCAACGTGCCGATGGCGCATTGGTATTCCGTTACGACAACGCCCCGCACTATCCGGGGCTCCCCAATTTCCCACACCATAAGCATATCGGCGAACAGGTGGAACCGGCCCGACCGCCGGACTTGAGCGAAGTGCTCAGGGAGATTGATGAGCTGCTTTATGAAGAATGAAATACGCTGCTCGAAGGAGGTTCACAATGCCCAAGAAGGAGATTATACCCCGTGTTGATATGCCCCGCCAGGACCCCAAGGTCCGAAGGCACAACTTCGACGAGGTGGCACTGGGCTATACCGAGGAGATGGCCCTGAGAGAGGCTTCCCGCTGCCTCCAATGCAAGAAGCCCAAGTGCGTGGAAGGCTGCCCGGTGGGGATTGACATCCCCCAGTTCATCTACCACCTGCGGGAGGGGAACCTCGAAGAGGCAGCCCGTGTGCTCAAGGACAAGAACAACCTCCCCGCCATCTGTGGCCGGGTCTGCCCCCAGGAGACCCAATGTGAGCAGACTTGCGTGCTGGCCAAGAAATACCAGCCCGTCGCCATCGGGCGGCTGGAGCGCTACGTGGCCGATTGGGAGATAAAGCGGGGCTTCCACATCCCCGAAATCCCACCCGATACTGGCAAGCGCATCGCCGTGGTAGGGGCGGGGCCTGCCGGGCTCACCTGCGCCGCCGACCTAGCCAAGCTGGGCCACAAGGTCACCATCTTTGAATCCCTCCACGCTCCCGGCGGCGTCCTGATGTACGGCATCCCCCAGTTCCGCCTCCCCAAGGAAATCGTCAACGTCGAGGTAGAATACGTCAAAGCCCTGGGGGTGGAGTTGGAGCTCAACTGCGTGGTGGGCAAGACCCTCACCCTAGATGAAATATTCAAAGAGGGCTTCCACGCCATCTTCCTGGGCACAGGAGCAGGGCTTCCCCGCTTTATGCATATCCCCGGCGAGAACTACAACGGCGTCTTCTCGGCCAACGAATTCCTCACCCGTGTCAACCTGATGAAGGCCTACCGCTTCCCCGAATACGACACCCCGGTGATGATTGGCAAGCGGGTGGCGGTGGTGGGGGCGGGCAACGTGGCGATGGACGCCTCCCGTTGCGCCTTGCGCCTGGGGGCCGAGAAGGTCACCATCGTCTACCGGCGCTCCCGCAAGGAGATGCCCGCCCGGGCCGAGGAAATCGAGAACGCCGAAGCCGAAGGCGTGGAGTTTATGCTCCTCACCAACCCGGTGGAGATTTACGGCGATGAGAAGGGCTGGGTGCGGGGGATGAAGTGCATCAAGATGCGCCTGGGCGAGCCCGATGAATCTGGCCGCCGCCGTCCCATCCCTATCCCCGGCTCCGAATTCGACATCGAAGTGGATATGGTGATAATGGCGCTGGGGACCAGCCCCAACCCGCTGGTCTTCACCGACGCCCAGGACCTCAAGCGCACCCGCCGGGGCACCGTAGTGGCCGACCAAGCCACCGGCAAGACCACCAAGCCCCGTGTCTGGGCCGGGGGCGACATCGTGACCGGAGCGGCCACCGTCATCAGCGCTATGGGTGCTGGCAAGCGGGCTGCCGCCGACATCCACCAGTACCTGATGAGCGGGGAAACCGGCTGGCCGGAAATAGGCGGGTGAAATCCTCAGGGCAGCGGGCAAAGCCCCTGCCCTGAGGAGCGATTAGAAGGGGGAATTATGGGAAAGGCTTCGTCTCTACCAGGCAGGCTTTGGTCGGCGTTTAAGAACGTAGCCATAGTCTTCTCTTTCATCGTTAACCTCATACTGCTCATCGTCCTCCTCATAGGAGCCTATGTGCTTATAACCATCGGCCCCGAATTGAAAAAAGGCACGGTCCAGCCAATGGTGCGTCAGGCTCTCACGGAGCTGGACAACCTGGAAGACGCCACCATCAGCTTGACCGTGCCCATCAGCGAGACCATACCCATCAGGTTTGACCTCCCCGTCTACGCCCGTACCAATGTGGTTACCACCGGGCCTGTCCCCGTAAGCACCGGGGCTAACTTTATCCTGCCTGGAGGTGGGGGCTCCATAAAGGGCACCGTGAACCTGGTGCTTCCGACGGGCTTGCAACTGCCGGTGGAGCTTTACATCGTGGTTCCGGTAAGCCAGACCGTACCGGTGCGGATGGAAGTGCCCGTGTCCATCCATCTCAAGGAAACCGAATTGGGTGAGATAATCTCCAGGCTGAGAGGGCAGCTCATCGAGCCGCTGACCAAACCCTTGCTCGGAGAATAGGCTCTTTCACCCAGCGTGGATTACAGTCTTCTGCAAAAATCCATACAAAAGGGGAACAACTCCTCAGGTTAATAAGGGGGGAAATTTCGGGGGGACACCTCCGTGTCCCCGGCAGGGGGCTTCCGCCCCCTGCACCCCTGTTTTATGTTTACTTTGCAATTATGGACTGGAAAATCATCGCCCGTGCCAGGGCTATCTTGGAGAAAGAGCAAGGGTGTATCACCAAGGATTGGGGTGGCAAGGTGCCCATCGCTCTTGTCTACCCCAATGCTTATTATGTGGGGATGTCCAACCTGGGCTTCCAGACGGTATACCGCCTCTTCAACCGGGAGCCGGGAATTGTCTGTGAGAGAGCTTTTGCCGATGAAACGCTGAGGGATAAAGAAGGCTTCATCTCCCTGGAATCGCAGCGGCCCCTCTCTGATTTTCCGGTGATTGCCTTTTCAATACCTTATGAATTGGATTACTTCAACCTGGCCCTTGTCCTTCGCCATAGCAATATCCCCCTGTACGCCGAAGAGCGAGTTGACGGCGACCCCATAATCATCGCCGGGGGGCCTGCTGTTTCGGCCAATCCCGAACCTCTGGCCCTCCTGGTGGATGCCTTTGTCATCGGCGAGGGGGAGGAGATAATCCCCCGGCTGGCGGAAGTTTTCCGGGAAACCATAACATCCCCCAGGGCGGAAGCTTTGGAAAGGCTGCGCCGCATCCCAGGCGTGTACGTCCCTGCCCTCCATCGCCCCGATGATAAACCCGTGCCCCGGCAGTGGGTGCGCCATCTGGATGACTATCCCACCCACTCGGTGGTGCTGACGTGGGATACCGAATTTGGGGATATGTACCTCATCGAAATCGGGCGGGGCTGTGGAAGAGGATGTCGCTTCTGCCTGGCAGGGCATATCTACCGGCCACCACGGGAGCGTTCGGTGGAAGCCCTCCTGGAGCAAGCCAGAGAGGGGCTGCAATGGCGGGACACCATCGGGCTGGTGAGTGCGGCGGTGTCGGATTACTCCCGGATGGATGAGCTTGCAGAAGAGCTGATGACCCTGGGGGGGTGCATCTCGGTCTCGTCCCTGCGGGTGGAAACCGTCTCAGAGAAGCTGCTCAAGGCCCTGGCCCAAAGCGGCACCCGCACCATCACCCTGGCCCCTGAAGCGGGGTCGGAGCGGCTGCGTCGCATCATCGGCAAGCCCATCACCGACCGGGAGCTGTTCCGGGCCGTGGAGTTAGCCGCCCGCTACCGCATACCCAGGCTGAAGCTCTACTTTATGCTGGGCCTGCCCGGTGAACGGGATGAGGACGTGGAGGCCGCAATCACCCTGGTTGGGGAAATCCGCCGCCGATTCCCCGGCGAGGTGAGCGTTAACCTCTCCCCCTTTGTGCCCAAGGCCCACACCCCCTTCCAATGGGTGGCTATGGCACCGGTGGAGGTGATTAAGGAGAGGGTGAAGCGCCTTAAGCGTGGGCTGATGCGGCAAGGGGTGGAGGTCCAGGCCGAGAGCCCTGCCTGGGCTGCAATCCAGGGGGTGCTCAGCCGGGGGGATAGGAAGCTGGGGCGCATCCTTGTGGAAATAGCCCATAGGGATGAAGGGGCAACCCTCCATAATTGGCGGGATGCGATGGAGAAGGCCGGGTTAGATGAGGCGGAATATATCCGAGAGAGGGGTCTGGATGAGAAGCTGCCCTGGAGCGTGGTGGATATGAGTGTGAGGATGCAGTATCTGAGGCAAAGGCTAGAAGAAGCATTTGCGAAGGATTCTCTTTCAGGGTAAATCGTGGTATAATGTAATTAACCAATCCGGTGTGGAGCCTCTTATGAGTGGAGAAGGCAAGGAGCTTGAGCGTTTGCGCCGTAAGGTGAAAGAGCTTTCCAGCTTGGTGGAGGTGAGCACCCTCATTGCCTCCCGGCTCGATATTGAACCCCTTCTCCAGGACATCGTGGAAGCAGCGACCAGGCTTATAGGTGCGGAGCTGGGCGGACTGCTGGTGCTGAGCCAGGATGGTTCTCGTCTATACGATTACTTCAAGGTCTGTGGCTGGCCTTTTGAACCCGCAGGTTTCCCTTCAGGCAGGGGGATTTACAGCCTCCCCTATAAAACGGGCCAACCCCTCAGGGTTGACCGGGTGCGAGACCACCCCCAATCGGTAGGCTTCCCACCGGGCCACCCCTTCGTTGAGGCGTTCCTCGGCGTCCCACTCAAGTTCAAGGATAAAATCCTGGGCACCCTGTTCCTGGGAAATGGGCCGGGAGGGCGCACCTTTACCGCTGAAGATGAGGAACTCCTGATGGCTTTCGCCACCCAGGCCTCCATAGCTATTGAAAATGCCCGCCTCTACGCCAAAGCCAGGGAGCTGGCCCGCCTTCAAGAGCGCAATCGCATCGCCCAGGAACTCCACGACACGGTAGCCCAATTGCTCTTCGCCATCGGCATCGAAGCCGACTGGTGTCTCGAACGCCTCCCTCAAGACAGCCATTTTTACGGGAAACTTCAGGCTATCAAGCGCCTGGCGGCCAGGGCTACCAATGAAGTCCGCAATGCCATCTTCGCCCTCTCAAATGCCCACAAAGAAGGTGATTTGCGCAAGGCGCTGCGGGAGATTGTGGACGAATTCGAGGCGATGTCCACCATAAAGGTTGGCTTAGTCCTCCCTGAAACAATCCCTCCCCTCACACCCCGCCTCGAAGAGGCCATCCGGCGGGTAGTAAGGGAATCCCTCTCAAATGTCCACAAGCATTCCAGAGCTCAATTGGTTATGATAAGCCTGACCCTGGATGATACCCGTATAGGTGTTTCCATCCAGGATGATGGGGTGGGCTTATCGGAGGAAAGCCTCACCCGTTTCCTCAAGGGGGATGGGCTTCACTTCGGGATAACCTCGATGCGCCGGATGGTGGAGGAGCTCGGAGGTACACTCACCATAGCCAATAACGATGATGGTGGGCTTATGGTCAAAGCTTTCCTGCCCCTTCCGCAAGAGGAGGTTGTATAAATGGTTAAAGTGGTTATCGTGGATGACCACGAGATAGTACGCAAAGGGTTGCGCTCTATCCTAGAGTCGGATGCCCGCTTTGATGTTATAGGGGAAGCTGCTACCGGCGAGGAAGCCTTGAAGGTGATTTCCAGCACCAAACCCGATGTAGCCCTGGTGGACATCAGGATGCCAGGGATGAGTGGGGTGGAACTCTGTTGCCGCCTGAGCAAGACCGTCCCGGAAACGGCGGTCATCATCCTCACAAGCTACCTCGAAAATGAACTGGTCTACGAATGCATCCGGGCCGGTGCCAAAGGCTACATCCTCAAGGACATCGAAAGCCTCGATTTGAAGAGAAGCATCCTGGCTGTGGTGCAGGGAGAGGCTGTTCTGGACCCCAAAGCCACCTCAATCGTTATGGAACACCTGAGGAAAGATGAAGAGCTTGGCGGGTTAAGGCCCCTATCCCCAAAAGAGATGGAGATACTGCGCCTTATATCCCAAGGGCTTAGCAACAAGGAGATAGCCGCAAAGCTTTTCCTGAGCGAGAACACAATCAAGGGATACGTACAGGAGATACTCCGCAAGCTCGGAGCTCGCAACCGCATCGAAGCCATTATGATTGCCCTCCGGAGGGGGCTCATCTGAAAAACCCCCCATTTGTCTTCGGAAAAACCCCCATCTGGGTGTTGAAGGAGATGCCTCTGAATTTTATACTTTATTGAAAGGGAAGCTTTTTTTCGATGACGGCCCCGGCTTCCGCCAGAAACTTTGAACGTCCAGGCAAGGGGCTTTGTTGGGATAACCCCTGGGCGAGCAAAAAGCGGAGAGGAGGTGAAAAACCTATGCCGGTTGAAGGTCCTTTTATCCTGGTGAACCCCGAACGCTGCCTGGGGTGTCACACCTGTGAAATCGCCTGTGCCGTAGCCCACACCGAAGCAGGCACCCTCATCGGTGCAGTTTTAGCGGGGGAGCTCCTCCAACCTCGTAACCGGGTGTTACAGGTGGACGGGGTGAAGCTCTCTACCCAGTGCCGCCAATGCGAGGATGCTCCCTGTGTGAAAGTCTGCCCCACTGGAGCCACTTACCGCACCGAAACCTACACCGCCGTTGACCAGCGCCTCTGCATCGGATGCCGCCTCTGCGTGATGGTCTGCCCCTTCGGAGCGGTGCACATCGCCACCGCCGAAGTGGAAGGACGCCGCAAGAGAGCAGCGTTCAAGTGCGACCTCTGTGTGGACCGTCCCGGTGGTCCCGCCTGTGTTGAAGCCTGCCCCACCGGTGCCCTGAGCCTCCGCTACCCCACCGAAGTCATCCGCCAGGCCACCAAGGAGACGGCCAAGAAGTTCCTCGAGGCGCTGGAAACCCAGAAGCAACTTCAGAAAGAAGCATAAATTGCAATTTGCCCCTTGCAACTTGCAATCAGGTTAAGGAGGTGAAGCCCTATGGCTTATAGCGAGGATATTCTGGCCAGGAGCATTGATCCCGCTGTTCACGATATGCTCGCCAGGATGAAGGAACTGGGCCTGGAAACCGCCTGGGACCGCTACGAGGCGATGCAGCCCCAATGCGGTTTTGGCGAGCTGGGTATCTGCTGCCGCAACTGCAATATGGGCCCCTGCCGCATCTCCCCCTTCGAGGAAGAAGGCCCCAAGAAGGGAATCTGCGGCGCTACGGCGGATATCATCGTAGCCCGGAACCTCCTGCGGATGATTGCCGCCGGCGCTGCCGCCCACTCCGACCACGGGCGTGACATCGCCCACACTCTCCTGCTCACCGCCGAAGGAAAAGGCGGGGGCTATGAGATCAAAGACGAGGAAAAGCTCAAGAGGTTGGCCGCCGAATACGGCATCGAGACCGAAGGACGCACCAAGGAGGAAATCGCCCTCGACCTGGCGAAGGCCGTCTATGCCGAGTTCGGCAAACAGGAAGGCCCCATCCAGTTCACCCGCCGGGCCCCCCAGAAGCGGGTTGAACTCTGGCAGAAGCTGGGCATTGACCCCAGGGGCGTTGACCGGGAAATCGTGGAGATTATGCACCGCACCCACATAGGAGTGGATAACGATTATGTCAACCTCATCCTCCAAGGCCTCAAGGCCTCCATCGCCGACGGCTGGGGCGGCTCGATGATTGCCACGGAGCTCTCCGATGTGCTCTTCGGCACCCCCAAGCCCGTCAAGGCGATGGCCAACCTGGGCGTCCTCAAGGAGGACGAGGTCAACATCATCGTCCACGGTCACGAGCCCACCCTCTCGGAGATGATTGTGGCCGCCGCCCAGGACCCCGAGCTGGTGGAGCTGGCAAAGAAGTACGGGGCCAAGGGCATCAACGTGGCCGGTATCTGCTGCACCGGCAACGAGGTGCTGATGCGCCATGGCATCCCCATCGCCGGGAACTTCCTCCACCAGGAGCTGGCCATCGCCACCGGCGCAGTAGAGGCGATGATTGTGGACGTTCAATGCATTATGCCCGCCCTGGGCGCCCTGGCCGGTTGCTTCCACACCAAGCTCATCTCCACCTCGCCCAAGGCCAAGTTCCCCGGCGCCACCCACATCGAGTTCCACGAGGAGCACGCCTACGAAATCGCCAAGGAAATCGTGCGCACACCGGTGGAGAACTTCCGCAACCGCAAGCCCCGCCAGGTCCACATCCCCGACGAGAAGACCGAATGCGTGGTAGGGCTGAGCGTGGAGGCCATCCTGGAAGCCCTGGGCGGCAGCCTCGACCCGCTGCTGGAGGCCATCAAGAGCGGCGCGATCAAGGGCATCGCTGGCGTGGTCGGCTGC
>DRAO01000202.1 GCA_011041825.1 Chloroflexota bacterium | reverse complement strand
CTCTCCCAATCACCGGGTGTAAGCGTGATGGTGCCCACCTCTTGCCCATTGATGACGATATGCACTTTTTGGTCGTCTATAGAAAGGGCTTCCATAACCAGCAAATTATCTACATCAGGCCACACAGGCAACTTCATCACTGCTACTTTGCTCAGCCAGCGCCCTAATTTACCCTTGTATTCCATACCTCTGTAAAACCCGGAGATAAGCAAGTCTCCATCATCCTGAGGATTGCCGATTTGAATGATTTTTTCCTCCGCCATGGCTGCCACCTCCAGAATAATGCTGCACACTTAAGTCGTCGGGCACTTTCGACGACAAGTAATTCGCACCTCTGGCGAGATGGAAAGATGGGGAAAGTTATTTCAACACCATAGCCAAGCCATCCCGAGCAGAAAGGGAAAGTGCCAAGGTATTGTCTTTCACAGATGAAGTAGTTCCGTCGGCCAAGTTCAAGGCCGATTTAAGAGTCCCCAGTTCTTCAGAGAATTTCAATACAAACTGCTTAGGCTTAAGACCCCCGTTAATCACGTACAGTAGAAAGGCCTCTCCCAGAGCCAAGACCCTCGCCTTAACTTCACTGTCACTTACAGATACCCGAGGATTTACCCCGAGCATCTCCAGAAGATCGAGCAGAAATCCTTTTGCCTCAGGGTCTCTTGTCCAGTGATAGACCATTCCGGGATAACTTCCTATCAGCACGGCAACGCCCTTGCCATACCGATTTAGAGTTATGGCTGGAAAACCATCGTTGAAATAACCCAGGACCTCGGCTCCCTCCGGCTCCAGTTTTTGCTGGTAGAAGCCCGCCGGGATCTGGAAATGTTTGTAGGTGATATAAGGGCCTTCACGAGCATCCACTGAAGACGTCCCTGTGCCAAAGACCCGGTCTAACCCCTGCCCTGGTACTTTAGCCGAGGAAAAACCCCCTTCCACAAATTGGGCAGGGCAAGCCTCGGATATGAGGATTCCCCCATCAGCCACATATTGTGCAAGAGCCTGAGCCGTCTCGCTCTCCAGCATCAAGGGAAAAGGTAAATAAAGACAGCGGTAATCTCCGAAGTTCTCCCGCTTAACAAAATCTACCTGATAGTTAGCCTCATACAAAGCCCGATATACACCCAGCACTGAATCGCCCCAGTATTTAACGTCCGACTGGGCTACATAGTTGAAGATCCAAGATTCAGGGGCGAAAACGACGCCTATTTCCCCTCTGAAAGGGGTGGCTTTCTCCATTAAGGAATGCTCTCTCACAAACCTGGCAAATCGGGCCGCCTCGTAAGTACGGGCATTAGGACTGCCGTCCGGATTTGTTAACCCCCCCGAAGGAGCTTCGGGGCCTAAGCTTTCGTTGCGCCATTGCCAATATATCACTCCTTTAGCCCCAGACATCAGCGCCGCCCAGTTCCACACCCGATAATCTGCCTCGGATAGGGCAGGCGTCCGGTCTAACCCACCCATTTTCCTGGCTTTGCTTAATATCCGTTGCTGGGTTGTGGAAGCTATAAGGTGTGCCCGTAGAGCACTGGCTTTTGACTGCTGGGTAGCTGCTCCGAAAGTGAGAGGCCAGGTTAAAGTCACGAAGCTAGCCTGCATCTCGCTGGCCCAGAACCTCTTGCCTCTGGCAGCAGAGCGCGTAAGGTCCATGATTACCATAAGATAAAACAGGTCTTCCCCGTTCATCTCAAATACACCAGGATAAGTTGAAACCCCCCATTCCTCGACTTCCTCAGCCAGTTCCCATTCGTCATTGATAACCATAGGGACTTCAGAAAAGATATAGGCTATTCCATGGGAGAGGACACGAGCTTCTGGATCCACCTCTTTAATCCATTCCTTGCGTAACTTCAGCCTTTTGCGGTGAGTCTCAAGTTTAAACCTGCACCAATCAATCCAATCGGGATATCCTCCAAAAAAGCGGGGCGGATGTACTTGATTCCAGTCGGTGTAACGCCTTGCCCAGGCAGCGTTTAGGTTTTCCAAGGAGCCATAGCGTCCCTTAAGCCACTGGCGGAATTTTTCTTGCGTGGCCTCACAATAGCAGAAAACTTCTCCGAAATACTGGGCTACTTCGAAATGAGGTTCATTCCAGACGTCATAACCGTAAAGGGCCGGATGGCCCTTATACCTGCTAGCCACGGCTTGAAAGAATCTCCAGGCCATTTCCATCACTTCATCATTGTCAAAGCAAAGCCCTGGCCAACCTCCGCCCGGCGTATTAGGCCGGGCCATCAGGTCTATGCGTTTCCCGGTATGGGATAGGTATCTGGCATGAGGATATTTCTCAGCCAGCCAGTAAGGGGCGTTCTCAGGAATGAGATTTATGATGACTTTCAAGCCTGCTTGAGCGGCAATTTCCATGAGTCGGTCCAAATGGGAGAAATCAAACTCTTCTTCGGAGACCTGGATGAAGTTCCACATAGCCCAGAACCTCACGATGTTAAATCCCATATCTGCCATAGTGTTAAGGTCTCTCTCCCAATCCTCCGGCCTGGGAGTAGGCGCCCGGTAGTATTGAGCTCCGTAGTAAATCATTGTGGCCTCCTCCTTAAGGTTCCAAAGCCTCGTATATAACTGCCCCTTCAGCCTGGCGAGGGACAGGGATGTCCAAGATGTAAGAAATGGTAGGAGCTATATCTGTTAACCAATGGAGACGCTCTAGGCGAACCCCTTTCTTAACCCCAGGGCCGGCCATTATAAGCACAGAACTGACAGAACTGAGCCCATAACGGGCAGTGGGCAATATGGGGCCGTGCTCATGGCCTACAAATTCCGGCCGCACAGCATAAATGATGTCTCCCACTTTCTCGCCCCACAACCCCAGGGGTTTAGCATCTTCCCGCTTTATGACCATAGAGAATGCCCGTTTGCCGGTCTCAGGATGCACATAATCGTAAAGAGCCTCTATAACCTGATCTCGTACCTCCTCATATTCCCCGCCGGGTTCCACAATCCCATCGGGATCACGTCCTTTCAAGTTAACGTAGATATGGCCAGGGCGGGTCTTATAAGCTTTAGTCCGAGCCCAATCCACTTGAGGGCGGCTCCCTTCTTTTGATTTATAGAACACGAGCCCTTTCTGCTCCAGCACATCGTTTACGTGCACCTCATCCAAAGAAGCTACAGCCCCATGGTCGGAAACCACCAAGACCACCGTTTCCTCATCAGCAGCTTCCAGCAGTTTCCCAACCATCCTGTCCACGCTCTCGTAATGTTTTGGTAACATCTCCCGAGCTGCCTCGGTAGATGGAAGATGTGGGAACCAATTATGGTTTTGACGCCATTCGGCGGTTTGAGGGTCAAATTTGGAGAGATAAAGATGCTGGGCATGATCCGGGGCATGGCAAACTAGGAAAAAGAGGTCCCAAGGGTTGTTACCCATAAGGTAAACCGATGCCTCCGCCAGCCAGCGATTGTGGTAATCATACCATTCGTAGAAAGTCACATCATCTATCCATCCTTCCACCAGGCCAGCCCAGATTTTGGGAGTGAAAGGGCCTACTTTCTGGACCAGTTCAGGCCCTATCTCAGGGGGATAAGTGAAGCCATTTACAGGATAAATAGGCGGCGTCCAGAGGGCCAACTCATTTTCACTCAACCGAAGAAGTCGGAACCAGATAGCTCCTTTTTTAAGCCCTTCGTCGGTCGGGAAATCGTCTATAACCCAGTCACCCCACTCGCCAGGGCCAAGAGCGGTAAGCCTGGTTTCATAATCCCGGCTGCGGCATATAATCACCTCTGAACTGCGGACGAGGCCATAATAAGTTTTTTCCGTCCCAGAAAAAAGGCGGAAAGTAAGGGTTATTTCCCGGCATTCTCCAGGCTCCCACGGCAAATTGGCCCATCCATAAGCAGGCCGCATTTTTACTTTCTGACATACTCCACGGTCCTTGATAGGGCGCCCCTTGGGACAATCCCCCGTGGTGAAGAAATGCTCTCCGCTCAATTCCAGGAGAATGAGATCTTTAATTACATCATCATTGGCGAGGCTAACTCCAGCCCCTTCTACTTGGATTCCTTCTTTAATGCTGGGCGGCCAGGAACCCCAATACTTCATCAGGATACTTCGTTTTCCTGCCCGTTCCGCCGCCTCCCAAAGAAATTCGGCTTCACACAGGCGGGAGTCAAAGCCGTTTCGTTGGATGTCCAGCGGATCTCCGACTTTCTGAACGGTAAATGATGTGATGCCTGTGGTGGCAGGCCAGGCTCCAGTAGCGATGACTGCCCAATTACTAGTGGTGATGGTAGGATAAGGGGGGAGAATGGTGCCGAAAACACCCTTTTCCACCAGCCGAGCTGTATTGGGCATTATACCTTCCCGGATGAAAAGCTCCACCAGTTCAGGTGAGGCTGCATCTATACCAATGAGCATCACCTTTTTCGCTTTAGCCATCATCGTCCCCTCGCCAAGTAGCTTTTGAAGGAGCCCATAACTTCTCAGGCGGTATGGAAGCAGGGTCTGTCCCTTGAATGGGCTTCCCCTCGAACAAGTCAAGTATGAGTTCCCAAGCGGAAAGGGCTTTTTCCACCGGTTCGCCGTGTTCTATGAAGGTATGGGTAGCTCCAGGGCCAGTGAAAACCTGTAAAATGACTTCTTTCCTTGCCGCTGTTAGAGCCGCCATTAACTCCACTGCACAACCTAAAGGTATCACTTCATCGGCC
Organism: Chloroflexota bacterium; assembly: GCA_011041825.1. Classification (GTDB taxonomy): domain Bacteria; phylum Chloroflexota; class Anaerolineae; order SpSt-600; family SpSt-600; genus HyVt-206. The sequence continues at coordinate 4,190 of DRAO01000202.1, read as the reverse complement.
TCGCTGCCGATTATTAGTACCCGCCCGTTAACTCTATTAGTGTGGAAAACAGGAGAGCGTCGCCAGCATTCAGCTATCCAGTCCGCTGTGGGAATGCTGCTCGCACTCCTGGTTATAGCTGAGCGCATAGCTTCTTTCAAAAATTCCGTCCTAGGGTCAGCTTTGCTCCACAAAGTTTTCCCTGAAACTATGTCAAAGAGGTTATACAAGCCATTGGATAGGGCAGCAGCGGCAATTCGGTTGGTGCGCTCCAGAGCACAGAGGCCGATATAAGCGCCTCGGCTATTGCCGTAGAGAAAAACCTTGCGGGAATTAATTATGCTGGACTTTTCCACATATTCCACTGCTCCCAAGACATCATCTATTTCATAGCCTCCCCATTCATTTAGAGACATAAATTCTCCGCCATACCCAGTACTTCCCCGGTAGTCCACCATCAACACGGCATAGCCCCGGCCCGTTATGTAACGGCGACAGATTTCATTCCCGGGCTTTGGTATCACGTCCTCCAAAGCCGAAGCATGGAGGCCACCATGGACATAGATTATGACCGGGAAAGGCCCTTCTCCTTCAGGGAGGAAAAGATAACCGGGTATTTCCAAGCCATCTCTGCTGAGCCAACTAACCCTCTTCATACCTTAAGCTTTAATCCCTCCTGCTGTGAGACCTTGAACCAAGTATCTCTGAAGGAACATAAAGCCAATAGCCACAGGGATACTGGTCAACACCCCTCCCGCAGTGAGCATTCCCCACTCTATGGTGTATTCGCCTATGAAAAGCTTTAAACCGACGGGCAAAGTACGCATATGAGTGCTATGAGTAAGCATTACGGCGAAAAGGAGTTCATTCCAAGCTCCAATGAAAGTATAAATGGCAGTAGCTGCGATGCCAGGGGCCGAGAGAGGTACAACGATGCGCAAGAGAGCCCCTCCCCGGGTACAGCCGTCTACACGAGCCGCCTCTTCAAGCTCATAGGGGATACTGTCGAAATAGCCTTTCAACATCCAGATGCAAAAAGGAATGGAGAAGGTGGTGTAAGCAACTACCAAGGCCGCATAGGTATCCAGCAAGTGGAGAGCCTTCATTATGAGGAAGATAGGTATAATCATCAACACAGTCGGGAACATACGGAAGAAGATCATAAAGAGCAGGAAGCTGGTGCTGAATCGCCCTTTAAACCGGGACAAGCTGTAAGCTGCCATAGTGGCTACAATAACACTCACCAGGGTGGTAAGTGTGGCGACGATGGTGCTATTGCGGAAATAAAGGCCAAAGGGCGTTTGCTTTAATAAATCCCGGTAATTTTCCAACGTTGGATGTCGGGGCCAATATTGCACTGTGGGAGTCCACAGTTCATTGAGGGGTTTTATAGACGAAATAACCGTCCAGATAAAAGGAGACAAAGCATAGAAAATGATTACCACTATGAGCAAAGCAAAAAGGAGGTTTAACCACACGGCCCGCCAAATCCTTTGTATCTTCATAATACTCACCTATCTGCAGTGGTAAACAAGTGATAACCTACTCTTTGTGGACGGCCATAAGCTGGATGTAAAGCAGGGTAAAGGCAAAAAGGACAAGCATCATTATTACAGATATGGCGGCGGAATAGCCGAAATCAAAATACTGGTAGGCTTTCAAAAAGGAGAAAACCGGCAGAGTTAAGGTGGCTTTGGCCGGCCCTCCTTCAGTTAACACATAAACCAGGTCAGCGTAGTTGAAGGCGCCGATGATCCTTAAAGTGGTGGTAATGAGGATAATCTCTTTCATAAGAGGTAAAGTGATGTAACGGAATCTTTGCCAGGCTGATGCCCCATCAATGCTAGCTGCTTCATAAAGCTCCTGAGGGATGGATTGGAGCCCTGCCAGGAGCATCACGGTGAAAAAGGGAAAGCCCTTCCACATAGCTACGCCGATGACGGCAAGCATAGCGGTGTCTGGGTTGGCTAACCAAGCTATGGGCTTGTTTATCAGGTGCAATCTTAATAAGATATCATTGATCACTCCCACTTGTGCATTATACATCCATGACCACATCAATGCTGCCAGAACCCCGGGCATAACCCAGGGCAAGAGCACTATCCCCCGAACCACCCCTCTGCCTCTGAAATGGCGGTTAAGCACTAAGGCGGCGCCAAACCCCACCAAGAACTGAGAAGCTACAGCGCCCAAGGTGTAAAGGATGGAATTTTTAAAGCTTAGCCAAAAATCAGGGTCTTTCATAAGAGCCGTATAATTGGCCAGGCCGACGAAAGGAGTACCACGCCAGGGTTGGGCTAAATTCACGTAATGGAAGCTAGTATATATACCCTTGAGCACCGGATATAGAATAAGCAGAGCCATGAAAGCCGCAGCTGGCATTATCAGAAGATAACGGAAGAGAGGCCCCTCAGCTATATAACTCCATAACAAACTAATCCGTTTACTTCCCATAAAAATCTCCAGCAGATTGTCAACTTCGTGCGAGAAGGGAAAGCAAGCAGCCCTTTAGATTCGCAACTTTCAAGGACGTGAAGGCCTGTGCGGATGGACAGCTGCCCATCCCCACACGCTAACTCACCCACAGGGAGTCGCCGGAGACCGCCCATTCTGAGCAGGCGGAGGATATCACGGCTCTCAATGCCCTGTAAAGAGACGATGCTACTTGGTAGTTCCCAAGTAGCACCGTCTCAAAGAAGGGTTTACTCCTTGGCCTGGGCCAGTACCTTTTCCACAATGGCGTTAATCTGATTGACAGCTTCTTCGGGCGAGATTTCTCCCACCAAAGCCTTTTGCACAATGCTAGGCGGCTCTGTTTTCACAGGCAACCAGTTGGCCAAGATAAGAGGAACTTCGGGGAAGACAAAGCTGTTTACGATGGTGGGCACAATGGAAATGGCCGGATCATCCTTTAAAGGCGGCTCGTTGTAAAGTGATTTCAGAGTAGGAAGGACCCCTGCTTTTTCATACCAATATTTTTGTACTTCGGGGCTGGCACGGAAGGCAATGAATTTCCATGCCGCTTCAGGGTCCTTGCAACCTTTGAAGATAACCTCCCCGCCAACGCCGAAATTAGAGGTGGGGCCCTTAAGGGTAATGATAGGCCACACGCCTACCGCTTCTTCGCCAGCAGCTCTACGTACTTGGACCAGGGAACCAGGGTTATGGAAGAACATGGCTATTTTGCCAGCGGCGAAGAGGGCAAGATTCTCCTTAAAGCCATTAGCAGGGGCACTATCGGGGCAGACTTCGTGAACTCGGCAAAGGTTGATGTACTCGGTAAACCCTTTAATGCCGCCAGGGGTGTTAAGAGCAGCTTTGCCTTCTTCATCAACCCATTTGCCACCCCCACCCATAATCATTGCCATAGAGTACTTTCCAGCAGCGCCGGTGGCCCCGGTGAAGCCGAACCCCCAGCGTCCCTCCCCGGTAAAATGCTTGGCCAATTCCACGAACTCTTCCCAAGTTTCAGGAGGTTCAAGCCCATCTTCTTTAAACCAATCAGCTCGGTAATACATCCAGTCTATTTGGATCATATCAGGCAAGGTGTAGATATGGCCATCTAGGGTTACGAATTCCCAAGCCACAGGGAAGACATCATCTTTGTATTCCCACTGAGAAGCCCAGTCATCCACAGGCATAATCAAACCCTGGGCCACCATAATGGGGAAATGCGGGGGATAGAAGTGGGCAATGTCAGGAGGTGTTCCGGCAGAGATGGCCGCCATGAGTTTGGAGTTATATTCCTGATAAGGGACTATCTGGGCTTCTATCTTGATGTTAGGGTTTTCCTTTTCAAAAAGCTCAATGTCATGCTGTATTATCTCCGCTCTTGCCGCATCTCCGGGGGCCATATATACTAGGGTCACCTTTTCAGCTTTCGGTGCCGGCTTAGTGGGTATTGGGGTAGGTGTGGAGGGAACCGGGGTAGCTGTCGGCGGAGCCTCAGTGGCCGTAGGGGGTATAGTCGGTTGCGGCGTGGGAGTCGGCGTGGCTTTAGGGGCGCATCCCCCTACGATTAAGCCCACCATTGCCAACAGGGTAACTGCGGGGAATATAAACTTCTTTACAATCATACTACTCCCTCCTTAGGCTTGTGATATCCAAATCCCGCCTTCATAGATACCTAAAACGTAAAGCATCACCTCCTTAAACATTGATTAAGTGGGAGGTGGTGCAGTTGATTCACGCACTATCAACTCTGTGGGCAT
>DRAO01000204.1 GCA_011041825.1 Chloroflexota bacterium | reverse complement strand
GTCCGAGGCTCGCTACCGCCTGTTGAGCGAGGCAAACCTGGCTGGCGTGTACCTGATTCAGGATGGCCGGTTCCGCTACGTGAACCCTGCCCTGGCCTCTATGTTTGGTTATGAGGTTGATGAAATCATAGGCCGTTTGGGGCCTATAGACCTGACCGCACCCGAGGATAGAGACCTGGTCGCTGAGAACGTGAGGAAGCGCCTCGAGGGGGAGATGAAAAGCATCCGCTACCGGTTCAGGGGGTTGCGGAAGGATGGCACCATAATTCACTGCGAGGCCCACGGCTCTGCCACAGAATACGAAGGGCGCCCGGCCATCTTGGGCACCATTATGGACGTGACCGCTCAGGTGAAAGCGGAGGAAGAGACCCTCCGGCGGGCCCGGGAGCTTGAGGCCCTCAACCGTTTAGCTCAGGCCCTCGCTACCACCTTGGAGCTGGAAGGGATGGCCGAAAAGGCGGGCCAGGTCCTGATGGAAATCACCGAGGCCGATGCCCTTGCCTTCCACATCTTCGAGGGAGAAGGCCAGGGCTTCGTCATATCCAAATCAACGGGCTTTCGCCCCGTGCCTATCCCCGCCACGGAAGAGCAGTTGAAAGAACTGGAAGAATCCCCCGATTCCCCCATTTTCGTGGAGGATTTGTCCCTCATAAGCTATATCCCCGATTTCGTGCGGGAGAGGGGCTTCACCTGCGGGGCATTCTTCCCCATCCACCTGTGGGGGAGAAAGGCAGGCTTCGTGTCCCTGCTCTACCGTGAGCCCCGTACTTACACCGAGGAGGATAAAAACCTCCTCGAAGCCATCTCAAAGCAGATAAGCGTAGCCATCGAGAAAGCCCTCCTTTACAGGGAGGTGGTGCAAGCGCAGGAGGAGTGGGAGTCCACCTTCAACGCCATCACCGATGGCATCTTCATCGTGGATGAGGACTTCACCATCCTCCGGGCTAACGAGGCCCTGGCAAAGCGGGTCAACCTTTCCCCTCAGGAGATTGTTGGGAAAAAGTGCTATGAACTCATCCACCACACCGACGCTCCGCCATCCTGGTGCCCCCACATCAAAGCCCTGAAGGAAGGCCATCCTCTCAGCGAAGAAGTGGAAGAGCCCAGCCTTAAAGGCACATTCCTCATCTCGGCTTACCCCGTCTTCGACGATGAAGGGAAAGCGGTTGCTTCCTCCCTCATCATCAAAGACATCACCAGGGAAAAGGAGATGCAGGAACGGCTCTTCCAGGCTGAAAAGCTCGCCTCCCTGGGTGAACTCATCTCAGGTGTGGCCCACGAACTCAACAACCCCCTCACTTCCGTCCTGGGCTATGCTCAACTTCTGGCAGCCAACCCGTCCCTGCCTGACCACGTTAAACGAGACCTGAAGCGTATTGAAGAGCAGGCAAACAGGGCTGCCGGAATCGTCAGAAACCTGCTGGACTTCGCCCGCAAGAGGCCTCCCAGGAGAGAGCCGGTGGACATCAACAAGCTGGTCAAAAAGACCCTGGAGTTGAGGGCCTATGAGATGCGGGTGGAGAACATAAAGCTGATAACCGACCTGGCGCCGGGCCTCCCTATGACTATGGCCGACCCCCAGCAGATTCAGCAGGTGTTCCTGAATATCATCATAAATGCCGAACAAGCGATGGCCGAGGCCCACGGTAGCGGAACGTTGCGGGTCAAAACATCCTTGACCCCGGAGAATTACATCCGGGTGGAATTCAGCGATGACGGCCCTGGCATCCCCAAGGAGAACCTCTCCCGCATCTTCGACCCCTTCTTCACCACCAAGGAGAAGGGGACGGGGATGGGCCTGGCAATAGCTTATGGCTTCGTGGCCGAACACAAGGGGAGGATATGGGCCAAGAACAACACCCCTTATCCGGGTGTGACCTTCTACGTGGAACTCCCGGTAATCCAGCCTGAGGAAGCCACTTCCTGGGCTGAGGAGTACCTTAAAGCGATCAGAGAAAAGGAGGGAATCACCCCGGCCAGCATCCTTATAGTGGACGATGAAACGAGCATTACAGACTTGCTCTCCACCATCCTCAGCCAGGAAGGTTACAAAGTCACCACCACAGGCGATGGGGAACGTGCCTTCAGGTTATTGCAGGAGCACAAATTCGACCTGGTGATAACGGATATCAAGATGCCTAAGATGGGCGGCAGGACCCTCTTTGAGAGGGTGAAGAAGGAGAACCCGGACCTGGCACGCCGGTTCATCTTCATCACCGGGGATGTTATGGAGGCCAGCACACAGGCATTCCTGGCCCGGACGGGCCATCCTTACCTCACCAAACCCTTCACAGTGCAGCGGGTTAAAGAGGTGGTACACGATGCCCTGGAGAGGTTCAAGTGAGACCCTATGGGGAAAAGGGAGCGTTTTCGGGACAAAATCCCGCTTCCTTGTATGAGGACGATTAAGTAGGGAGCTACCCCTTATGTGAATTCCTTTGTAGGAGGCTGAAGTATGGCCTACTTTCTTACCCAGCCGGAGAAAGAATGGATACTCAGGAAGTTGCAGCAGACTTTCGACCGAGCCACCGCTGAAACTATGGTGGAAATCCTCGACCAAGTTATGGCAATACGGTACGAGGAAATGGGCGACCTCCGTCAAGCCGTGCAGGGACTGATCAGAGCCCATGAGAAGGCCGAGGAGCGCCTTACCCGCCTGGAAGCCACAGTCCAGGAGCTTGTTGAGGCTCAGAAGGAAACCGAGGCCAGGGTCCAGGAGCTGACCGAGGCTCAGAAGCGCACTGAAGCTAAAGTGCGGGAGTTAACCGAAGCTCAGAATCGCACTGAGGTTATGATGCACGAGCTCATCAAGGTCCAGGAAGAGCAGGCCAGGGATATAAAGAAGCTGAAAGACGATATGTCTTCGGTCAAGGGGCGCCTTCTGGAAATCTATTACCACAGGCGAGCAGGGGCTTACTTCGGGCGCATCCTCCGCCGGGTGAAGGCTCTCCTCCCTTCGGACTTGGAAGAGGAGCTGGAGTCCAAGTTTACCCCCAGGGACTGGCTTGACCTGCTTCAGCTTGATTTGCTGGTACAAGGGCGGCCCCGGGAGAGGAAGGAATTAGGGGAGGTATGGCTGGCGGTAGAGATTTCGGCGGTGGTGGATAGGTGCGATGTGGAAAGAGCCCTCCGACGGGCAGAACATCTGCAAAGAGTGGGCTACCTGGCCATCCCAGCAGTGGCCGGAGAGGAGGCCACACAGGGAGCAAGGGTTATGGCCTGCCAGGCAGGGGTGGTTATGATCCTGGATGGCCAGGTAGCTTTCTGGGATGAAGCCGTTGAGCGAGCTTTAGCAGCAAAGAAAACCGGTGACTGAAAGGCCAACGCTGGCCCCAGGGAGTGTTGCCTATCCACCCAGGTAGGCTTCTTTTACCTTGGGATTTTCCATTAAGTCCTTGGTGGGGCCTTCGAGCACTATCCGCCCCGTCTCCAACACATATCCCCTCTGGGCAAATTGAAGGGCCATATGGGCATTTTGCTCCACCAGGAGGATGGTAGTCCCCTCTCTGTTTATCTCCCTGAGGGCTTTGAACAGCTCCTGCATCAGGAGGGGGGCGAGCCCCATTGAGGGCTCATCTAATAGCATCATCTTCCTGCCGCTCATCAGCGCCCTTCCCACGGCCAGCATCTGCTGCTCGCCACCGCTCAACGTCCCGGCTTTCTGGTTCTTCCTCTCGGCTAACCGGGGGAAGAGGTCGAAAACCATCTCCAAATCCCTCTTAATCCCCTCCTTGTCCTTGCGCCCATAAGTGGCGAGGATCAGGTTCTCCATCACCGTCAGGTTCCCGAAGAGCCTCCTGCCTTCGGGCACGTGCACGATGCCCAGTTCCGTGACAACTTTGTGCGGCGGGTAATCCAGGAGGTTTTTCCCTTCGTATATCAGCTTGCTCCCGGGCTCCACGGGGATAAGGCGGGAGATAGCCTGAAGGGTGGTGGTTTTGCCAGCGCCGTTGGCCCCGATGATACACACAATCTCCCCTTCATCCACCTGGAAGCTTATCCCCTGCAAAGCCCTTATAGCTCCGTAAGAAACCCTGAGGTTTTCCACGGTCAGCAGCATCAGACGGTCACCTCCTCACCCAGGTATGCTTTTATCACCCTGGGATTGCTTTTTATCTCCTCGGGAGGGCCTTCGGCTATGATTTCCCCGAAGTCGAGCACCTGGATAGTCTCGCAGAGGGTCATCACCAGTTTCATCCTGTGCTCGATGAGCCAGATGGCGAGGCCCAGCTCATCCCTTATCTTCTCGATAATCTCCATCGTCTCCATCATCTCTGCGGGGCTCATCCCGGCGGTGGGCTCGTCCAAGAGGAGCAGCTTGGGCTCTGTAGCCAAGGCTCTCGCCATTTCCACCTTCCTCTGGATGCCGTAAGGCAGGCCGGTTACCACGTAATCGGCGTATTGCTCTATGCCCATCATCCTGAGGAGTTCACGGGCCTTCTCTTCTATCTCTTCTTCCTCTTCCTGGCACCGCTTTGTCCTGAAGAAAGCGCCCGTCAGCCCGTAGTGAATCTTGGAATGGAAGGCGATTTTCACGTGGTCCAGGGCTGTGAGGTATCTCCAGAGGCGCAGGTTCTGGAAGGTCCTCCCTATCCCCAGGGCGGTTATCTGATTGGGGCGGAGTCCCACAAGGTTGGTGCCGTTGAATATGATCTCCCCCTTGGTGGGCTTGTAGATGCCGGTCACAAGGTTGAAGATGGTGGTCTTTCCCGCCCCGTTAGGGCCAATAAGCCCCCTCAGCTCTCCGGGCTCTATCTCCGTGCGGAAATTGTACACAGCCCTCAGGCCTCCGAAAAAGTGCGTCAGGTTCCTAATCTGAAGCAGGGGCATACTTCACCTCCTTCTTCGGCCTAAGGAATTGAGGCCTTATCTCCCTGAAGCCCATCAGGCCCATAGGGCGGAAAATCATCACCGTGATGAGCAATATCGGGATGACAACCCACTTGACCAGCTTCAGGGGGCGTAAGATTTCCGAGAGGAGCTGGAACAGGACAGCTCCTACGATGGAGCCAGTGATGGAGTTGAGGCCACCCAGGTAAAGCATTGCCAGCACCTCGGCTGATTTCATAATGCCGAAGGTGGCGGGGTTTATGTAACCTACAACGTGGGCGAAGAGCCCTCCGGCCACCCCAGCCCAGAAAGCCGAGGTCAGGAATGCTATCACCTTGATGCGGCGGGTGTCCACCGTCATCACCTCGGCGGCGGTTTCGTTATCCCGGACAGCGCAGGTGGCCTTGCCATAGGTGGAATTCACGTAGTTGTATATCACCACAAGGCACAGTACGGTCCAGATGAAAACCCAGGGGAGCCCGGCGAGCTTTGGTTGGTTCATAAAACCCCGGGGGCCGCCGATGACCTCCATATTCTCGATAGCGCTCTTGACGATGAAGGTGAAGGCTAAGGTGATGATGGCGAGGTAGTCGCCCCGGGTTCTGAAAGAAGGGATGGCTACCGCCAGGGCTGTGAGCGAGGAGGCCAGCCCCCCGATGATGAGGACGATTGGGAAGGCTATAGGGGCCAGGGCTGGCGGGAGGACAGGGGGGCCAAATACGTCGTCCTGCACGAACCCCCATACCATTATCACCGATGAGACATAAGCACCCACGGCCATAAATCCACCGTGGGCGCAGGAGAATTCCCCCATATACCCGTTCACCAGGTTGAGGCTGACGGTGAGCATAATGGCGATGCCGATGAACCTCACCACCAGCAGCCGATAGTCATCCTGGTAGCTCCACAGATGCAGGGCTCCATAGAATACAGCCAGATGGAGGAGCGTGTAAAACCTGGCCGGAATCAACGAGAGGAATTTCTCCACCAATGGCACGCTCAAGCGGGCCAGGATGTAAGTTGGGATGATGTAAATCACCAAATCGTAAACCAGTGTGCCCAGGAAGAGCATCAACGAGGAGATTACTTCTGCATAACCGCTTACGCCTTTCAGGAGGGCTCCTATCAAAGCCCCCAGGTGAGATAACCCGAAGATGGCGGGGATGCCCGGCAGTCCAACCAAGAGGGCCAGGGAGTAGCCGACCAGGTTTTCCAGGATAAAGGCCCCTAAAGCGCCTATGAGCCAGCTCATAAGGGGGATGGCGGCTACGGAACCCCACAGCCGCCTGCCCAGTGTGCTCTCGAGAGCTGTATTTCTGACCTTGGAAAATACGCTTTTCATAGTGCATTCTCCTTTTGGCATCTACAATCTCAGCCTGGCGCTGTAAGGCTCTCCGAAGAAGCCGTGAGGCTTAAAGGTAAGGATGAGCAGGATGATGGAGTAGGCAATCAAATCCCGCAAGGTGGAGGTGAAAAAGGCTGCCACGAAGATTTCGAGGAACCCCAGCAAGAAGCCGCCTAGCACGGCACCCGGTATCGAACCCCGGCCTCCCAGGATGGCAGCCACGAAGGCCTTCCATCCGATGAGCAGACCCATATAGGGTTCGAGGACGGGGTAAGCGATGGAGAAGAGGATGCCGGCGACGGCTGCCAGGGCTGAACCGATGGCGAATGTGAGGGAGGCAATGGCGTTCATAGGAACCCCCATCAAGGGCACGACCACGTAATCGTAACACATTGCCCTCATTGCCATCCCCCACTTGGTCTTTCGCACAAACAGGTGCAGGGCTAGCATCAATATGAGGGAAAGGCCCACAATCATAATCTTTATGTTGGTGAAGGTTACCCCACCGATTTCGTAGACGGTTTTCTCTATCAAGGGTGGGAAGGTTTTACGGCTGGCGCCCAGGAACAGCAGGTTAGAAGTCTCCAGGAAGATGCCCACCATCAAGCCGGTGATGGCTGCCGAAGCCCTGGGAGCATCCCGCAGGGGTCTGTAAGCCACCCTTTCCACCAGCATACCGAGGAAAGACGTGAAGATCATCGCCAGCACAAGGGTGAGGATGAACACAAGCCAATTGGGTAAAGCGATAATCCCCGTTGTGGAGATGCTCAACAATGCTAAGGCAACGAAGAGGCCGATATAAGCACCGGCCATAAATATGTCGCCATGGGCGAAGTTAAACAGCATCAGGATGCCGTAAACCATACTGTATCCCAAGGCAATGAGGGCGTAGAAACTCCCCCATTGTAGGGCATTCAAAAAGTGCTGGGCAAATTCGTTGAGCGTCATCTCGTCCTCCGTATATTTTAGTCCTGGAACTTACAGATGGGGTAAAATTGCCATACTGTACACGGGTGGGACAGGGAGATTATCCCCGCCCCACCCTTTCTATCAACGAAGGGGATACTGACTCTTACGGGCAGGCCATCTTATAGAACTCGAATTCATGCTTCTCGTTTATCCTGACGATGACGGCGCACTTGATGGGGTCGCCTTGCTCGGTGAAGCTCATCTTACCGGTGATGCCCGGGTACTCCTTGATGGAAGCGATGGCGTCACGGATGGCCTTGCGGTCGGTTTCCAGGTCACCGGTGAGCTTGTCCAGGCTCTCGATGGCCTGCTGGAGGATGTGAGCTGAGTCCCAAGCCAGGGCTGCGCAGTCACCGGGAGCATAGCCATACTTGGCCTGGAAGCGGTCTATGAACTCCTTGGCTGCTCCCTTGGCACCGGCGACAGCCCAGTGGGTGCTGAAGTAATAGCCCACACAATCATCGCCACAGAGCTTCATCAGCTCCGGGGACCCCCAGCTGTCGCTGCCGACGATAATCTGAGGCAGTCCCAGCTCGTGGGCCTGCTTCACAATGAGGGGGACTTCGTCATAGTACTGAGGCGTCATAAGAACTTCGGCGCCGGATTCCTTAATCTTGGTGAGCTGGGCGCTGAAGTCCCTATCCTTGGTAGTGAAGCTCTCGAATGCCACCACCTCCAGGCCCACCTCCTCGCAGCCCTTCTTGAAGAACTCAGCCAGGCCCTTGGGGTAGTCGCTGGCTATATCGTAGAGGACGGCCACCTTCTTGGCCCCGAACTCCTCCTTGACGAACTTGGCCAGCACCCTTCCCTGGAAGTCGTCCAGGAAGCAGGCACGGAACACCCAGGGCCTGTTCTTGGTGGTGCGAGGGTTGGTTGACCAGGGGCTGATCATAGGGGTCTTCAAGGAGTCGGCAACTTCTCCAGCGGGGATGGCCTGCTTGCTGGCGTAAGCGCCGATGATGGCGAGGACCTTGTCTTCGGTGATGAGTTTGGTGGTGGCCGCTGCTGCGGATTCGGCTTTGGATTCGTTGTCTTCGTGGATAATTTCGACTTTGTACTTAACTCCGCCCACCTCTATGCCGCCGGCCTTTTCGATGTCCTCGAGCCAGAGCTCAAGGGCATATTTCCCCTCTTCGCCTACCTTGGGGATGTCACCCGTCAGGGGGGCAACGTGGCCGATCTTGATAACGCCTCCGTAAGCGGCCTTGGGGGCTGGCTTGCAAGCGGAGAGCAGCAGGATTAATGCCAGGAGTAAGATACCTACTTTTTTACCCATAGCTCCTCCTCCTAGCTTTTTAAATTAAAAATTGACAGGGGGATTTTTGGTTCCCTAACATCACCTCCTTGTGATAGAAAATCCCTTTGCCAGCCTGAATTCACAGGTTACGGAAGGACCTCCACGTCCTGAGAGCTGGCTCAAGAAGGAGGAGCGGTTCTGAAATCCAGGACCGGGGAGTTAATTACGTATTTGATTTTAGCCTATTTATCCAATTTTGTCAACATAAATTATTTGGAGGGTGTTGAAAAACTCCGGGGTTGGAAACTACTCCGCAGGCTAGGGATAGAGAAAGGGGTGTTTTCTCGTGCGGGGGCTTCGCCGGCAGCACTCCATTTAACCGTGGTTGAGGATGTTGCCTCAGGAGGGGGCGAAAGAGGAGGTGCTCATATTAACATAGAGGCCAACGGAGGGAGGGCCGGGAGCTCAAAGCT
>DRAO01000345.1 GCA_011041825.1 Chloroflexota bacterium | reverse complement strand
TTGCCCGATGCCCTGGACCTGATAACCATAAGCGTGGAAGCGGGGCTTGGGTTCGATGCCGCCCTGGCAAGGGTGGCCGAGAAATGGGATAACGAGCTTTCACGGGAATTCGCCCGGGCTCTCGGGGAGATGAGGGTCGGCAGGCCGAGGCACGAGGCCCTTCGGGATATGGCTGCGAGGGCAGGGATACCAGAAGTGGCCAACTTTGTGGCTGCTGTAATCCAGGCTGACCAATTAGGTGTAAGCATTGCCAAGGTTATGCGGGTGCAATCCGAGCAAATGAGGATACGCCGTCGTCAGAAGGCCGAAGAACTGGCTCATAAGGCACCTATCAAAATGATTGTACCCTTGGTGGTGCTCGTCTTCCCTTCCATCCTGATAATCCTCTTGGGTCCGGCCCTTATCTCAATCAAGAACTCAGCTATCTTTAAAGGCCTGTTCGGGTAAAGGATGACCTGGAGAACCCTTCGGGATTTCTTGCTGGATTTGCTTTTCCCTCCCCGCTGTGTGGGCTGTGGGAAGGTAGGAGTATGGGTATGCCAGGAGTGTTTGGGGGGAATCCGATTCATCGAGGAGCCAAGGTGTGGGATATGCGGGTGTCCTGTGGATGAAGGAGCGCTATGTGAGCATTGCGCCAACAGCCAGCACAGCGTTGACAGGATTATAACCGTAACTGACTTCAGCGACTTGATTCAGGAGATGATTCACCGCTTTAAATACAACCAATGCACTGCTCTGGCCGAGCCCCTGGTCGGTTTGATGTTTCGCTACTGGGTCCAACACCCTCTTCAGGTGGATTGCATCATCCCTGTACCCCTTCACCCCCGTCGCCTCCAAGAGCGAGGTTATAACCAGGCAGCTCTGCTGGCCGAGGGCCTGGGTGAACGCCTGGGAATCCCCGTGCTTCTGGATGTTCTTGTGAGGATTAAATACACCAAGCCCCAGGTGGGACTTACAGCGGAGGAAAGGAAGGAGAACGTTCGGGGTGCTTTTGCGTGCCCCCACAAGACCCTGATTGGCAAATCGGTGCTCCTTGTGGATGATGTCTGTACCACAGGAGCCACCCTGGAAGCTTGCAGCGTTGCCTTGAAAACGGCTGGAGCCACCAGGGTTCTGGGATTTACACTGGCCCGACCTATGCTGGGCCCATAGAAAGAGAACCTTTGGAGGGTAAAGCTATGGAGCTTAAAATTAAAGCCAGGAACCTGGAAGTTACAGAAACCCTCAGGAAATACCTGGAAAAGAAGATAGGCAAAATGAACAGGTATCTCCCTAAAGCTACCGAAGCATATATAGAACTATCGAGGGAAGGTACCAAGAGCATCAAAGACAGCCATAAGGTAGAGGTAACACTAAGGGGCGGTAAAGCCTTCATCCGGGCCGAAGAGCGTTCGGCTGACATCTTTGCCGCCATAGACTCGGTGGTTGATAAGCTTCAAAGGCGCATCGAGCGTTACAAGGGTAAACTCTACGATAAGAGCAGAGCCCGAGCTAAGAGGGAATTGGTGGAAGAAGCCATAGAAGAAACCCCACGAGTCGTGCGGGTCAAGAGGTTCCCCGTCTCTCCTATGTCGGAGGAAGAGGCCATAGAGCAGATGGAACTCCTTGGGCACGACTTCTTCGTCTTCCTCAATTCCGAAGATGGTGAAATAAACGTCATATACCGGCGGAGGGATGGAAATTACGGGTTGATAAAACCGGAAATAGCCTGACCTCTCTTGCTGCCTGGGGGGTCATCTTGCACTAATCCCCATCAGGTGTTATAATAGAGAGGCAATTGAATACCGAGGTCGCTGGGGGAGCTCGGGAGAGCCGGGCTGAGAGGGCGGACAACCCTGTGGGCCTCCGCCGACCCCTGGAACCTGACCTGGGTAATGCCAGCGTAGGGAAAGCGACGGCTGGACAGAAAGGGCCGCACGCCTACCGAGGCTGGCGGCCCTTTTCAGTCTCTACGAGGAGGTGAATGATGGCGTTGATTAAACTTCAAAGGCCTCCGGAATGGGGAATTGAGCCTGTGCCACAGGAACATCGGATTATGGGCTTCCTGGATTACCTCGCCCTCTGGTCCAGCCTGGGAGTGGGCTTGCTGGTCCTGCTGGCCGGGACGCTGCTGGTTCCCGGGCTGGGGTTAGGGCAGGCCCTCATCGCCATCGTGCTGGGCACCCTCATCGGCAACGTGCTCCTGGCTCTGGCCGGATTAATCGGAAGCAGGGAAGCCGTCCCCACAATGGTGCTCATAAGGCCTGTGCTGGGCATCCGAGGCTCATACATCCCCACTGCTCTAAACATCCTCCAGCTCATAGGCTGGGGTGCTTTTGAAATCATCATAATGGCTGAGGCAGCCAATGGCATCTCCAAGAACCTCTTTGGCTTTTCCAGCTTCATCTTCTGGGTGGCTTTTTTCTCCATCTGGTGCACGCTGCTGGCCGTCGGCGGGCCGCTGATGGTTGTGCGGGAGTGGATTGAAAAATTCGCCATCTGGCTGGTCTACGCCATCACCATTTACCTAACCTGGTATCTATTCAGCCACTACGACATCGGTGCTATATTCAGAAGTCCTGGCACCGGAGAGCTCCCCTTCTGGATTGGGGTAGACCTGGTGGTGGCGATGCCGGTATCCTGGATGCCTCTGGTGGCCGATTACAACCGATTTGCCAAGAAGGGGAGCAGCGCCTTCTGGGGGACCTACCTGGGCTATCTGGTGGCTAACGTGTGGTTCTACGCCCTGGGAGCCCTTTTCGTCCTGGCCCTGGGTACGGGCGACCTCATCCCAGCCATCTTAGCCCTGGCCGGAGGTTGGGTGGCCCTCATCCTGATCCTGGTGGATGAGACTGACAACGCCTTCGCCGACATCTACAGCGCTGCCGTATCGGGCCAGAACATCATCCCCAAAGTGCCTCAATGGGTGCTGGTGGCGGCAGTGGGAGCCTTCTGCTTCATCCTGGGTGCCACAGTGCCCATCGCCCAGTACGAGCATTTCCTCCTCCTCATCGGCTCGGTCTTCGTGCCTCTCTTCGGCGTGCTGGCAGCCCAGTACTTTTTCGTGGAGAAGGGACGTTACCAGACCGAGGAGCTTTACAAAGCCGAAGGAACCTACTGGTATGCTGCGGGATTTAACTGGCGGGGCATCGTGGCCTGGGTGCTGGGGGTGGCGGTCTATCACCTCATCGCCAGGTTTATGCCCTGGATGGGGGCCTCAATTCCGAGCTTCGCTGTAGCGTTAATAGCGCACATATTGCTTAACTGGCGGCGATAGAGACTTCTGGGCAGCAGCCTCGCTGCTGCCCGGAAATTCCTTCAACCTGGGATGACTTCGTAAGCATATCCGATGCGATGCAGATGGAACGCAGGGAACAATGACTCGCCTTGGCGTAAACGCTGGAATAGCTCCTGAGTTTCTAAATCGTAAATGTGTTCTCCGCACTTGGTACACACTCCGGCTTCTACCTGAACGATTAGGACATCTCTGCCACGGCGAATTAGCTTTTCTACTTTCTTAATCACTACTTCACCACCACATACAGGGCAAATTGAAACGATATTCTTGCTCATCTCTTCCTCCTGATGCGGAAATCAATCCATCGAGTTGGGTCCGGCACATAAGCAGTTACCAAAATGGCAAGGCGTTCGACTTGAGCGTAAGCCCATACCGAATGGATAGGCCTGCCTTGTTGATCCCTCCCGTAAATCAGGCAGCTAGGAAAGGGAAAATCATCGGGGTGGTCTTCGATTATCTCGCCAGTTAATACTGATATGGAAAAGCTCCTCGTTAGAGATGCGATCAGCGGCGAGTTCTTCATCGGCATGCTCAGTGATGTTTATCCTCCTTTCTAGGATTGCCTTGCGGATGAGTTCTATATCCATAGCAATTTCACTATAATCCAGGATTAAGGAAGTGTCAAGATAAGCAGGAGCGAAGGCGATTCTTGTGTCCAGCGGGGGCAATCCCGTATACTAGCTACCTGACACTTTTGATTTGCTCCCCTGAAGCAGATTTACGCAGCCCACCCGCCGGGCGATGAATCACCCGGCTGAGAAGCCTTAAAGCAGGTTGAAAACCGGCTGAGGGTTAGCGGGTTTTCAACCCGTTTCCAGATTCTTAGCCGGGAGCTTCCAGCTCCCGGCCATTTCTGAGCCCAGCTTCGTAAAAGTGTCAGGTGGCTAGCCCCGTATACAAGTTTGCACAAAAGGGGAGGGTTATTTCTTCTGCCCACCTGCCTTGGGAGGGGTAATTATGAACCAAACACGGAAAGCAGCTTATGCTGTCGTGCTTACGGCCATAGCGGTGGCTTTGGCTCCCTTCTTCATCCCTATCGGCATCACCAAGTGCTACCCAGCCCAGCATATGGTCAATGTGCTAGGAGCGGTGCTCTTAGGGCCTTGGTACGCCCTGGCGGTAGCTACGGCGGCGGCCATAATCCGCAATGCCCTCAATCTGGGCACCATCTTTGCCTTCCCTGGAGGGATGATAGGGGCTTTCCTGGCTGGATGGGCCTACCGCCTGACAAGGAATATCTACATCGCTGCCCTGGGCGAAGTGGTGGGTACAGGCCTCATCGGAGCCACCGTCAGTGCCCTCTTCGTAGGGCCGGTTTTCCTGGGCAAGACGATGGCCTTGGGGACCTTCATCGTGGCTTTCTCCGTCAGCACCATCGCCGGGTCGGTGATAGGGGTGCTGATATTGATAGGACTCCGACGGGCCGGGATGCGGTGGTAAAACACAGGTTCTTCCTCTTCCTTGCCCCCGTTGTGGGGCGACATTACCAACCACGGTTAAATACAGCTCTCGTGAGAGTGTTGAAAAACCCTTCGGGTGAAACTGCCCCGAAGGCTGGGGAAGGGGAAAAGGGTGTTTTCTCGTGCGGTGGCAAAGCCACCGCACGAGAAAACACTTCAAGAAATCCTTTTTAACCGCTCCCGGAAGCTGAAGCTCCAAGCTTAAAAAGCTCAAAGCCCGCTGGAAGCGGGCTAAATAGGGCGCTTCCAGCGCCCTTTCAGTGCTTAGCCTGGAGCTTCTAGCTCCAGCAAAAGATTCGTGGGGTTACCGATGATAGAATTTGAAAATGTATCCTTCGCTTATGAAGGGGGCTGTGAAGCCTTAAAGGAAGTGAACTTGCATATCGAAGCAGGGGAGTTCGTGCTCCTTTGTGGCCCTAGCGGTGGTGGCAAATCAACCCTGCTTATGGCCCTCAACGGCCTGGTGCCTCACTTCTTCCAGGGTCAGTTCTCGGGCCAGGTCCTGGTGGACGGCCTGGACACCAGAGAACACCCGGTGTATGAGCTGTTCACCAGGGTAGGGCTGGTGTTCCAAAACCCCGACGCCCAGGTCTTCGCCGGGACGGTGGAAAGGGAACTGGCCTTCGGGCTGGAAAGCCTGGGTGTGGAACGCCGGGAGATGCAAGAGCGCATCACCTGGGCTGCCCAGGTTACAGGCATCACCCACATTTTGAACCGCCCCCCACACTTCCTTTCCGGCGGGGAAAAGCAACTGGTAGTCATTGCCGCTATGCTGGCCCTCAAGCCCAGGGTGCTGGCCTTGGACGAGCCCTTTGCCCACCTGGACCCCGCCGCTGTCCTGCGGGTCGTCCGGGCCCTGAGGGAGATAAACCGCCTGGGGGTTACGGTGCTGGTGGCCGAGCACCGTCTGCATTACGTGATTCCATACGCCTCCCGCATTGTGGTGATGAAAGACGGCAGGGTGGTGATGGATGGCCCGCCCCGCCAGGTCCTCAGAGAGCATCTGGAAGAAATGGGGCTTAACATCCCGGCTCCGGTGCGGCTCTTTCGAGACTTGGGACTGCCGGAAGTTCCCCTCTCGGTGGAAGAGGCCATATCTCTGCTTGAGAAACACAGACCCCCTCATCCATCCCTACCAAGCTCTTTTCCACCTTACCTCCTCCGAAAGGGGAAGAGAAGTAAGGACCGGGAGGATACCCCTCCTGCATTTCCCTTTGTTATCAAGTGCCAGGGCGTTTCTTTCTCCTTTAACGGGCACGAGGCCCTGAGAGACGTGAGCCTGTCCGTGGAAAGAGGCAGCATTCTGGCCATTGTGGGAGCCAACGGGGCAGGGAAGACCACCCTTGTAAAGCATTTTAACGGCCTCTACAAACCCCACAAGGGGAAAGTGGAAGTGTTGGGTATGGACACTCGCAAGGTCCGGGTGGCCGACCTGGCTGCCCAGGTGGGATTGGTTTTCCAGAACCCCTATGAGCAGCTTTTCGCCAGTTCAGTGCGGGAGGAGCTGGAGATAGGCCCCCGCATCCTGGGCAAAAGGGATGAAAGGTGGCTAGCGGAGTTGATTGAACTATTCGACTTAAAAGGGCTTCTGGAACGTCCCCCGCTTCTTTTGAGCGAGGGTGAAAAAAAGCGGGTGGCCTTCGCCTCGGTCATCGCCACCCGCCCGGAAATCATCGTGCTGGATGAGCCTACAGCGGGACAAGATGAAGTCTCCCGCCGCCGCCTGGGGAAGCTCCTGAGCCAGCTTCGCTCTCGTGGTCACACGGTGGTGCTGGTAACCCACGACCTGGAATTCGCCGAAGAGAATGCCGGGACCTGGGTGGTGCTTGGCCAGGGGAAAGTACTGGCCCAAGGCACTCCCCACGAGATTATGGCCGACGAAGCCCTTATGAAGGCGGCTGCCCTGGTGCCTACCGATAGTTTCGTACTGCATCGCTTCTGGGCAGCAGCTCAGCCATCTCCCGGAAGCGACGCTAATCTGCTTTTAGAGTAAAGGAAGAAAAAACCCCTGCATTCTTGTTTACAAGATTGCACGGTGCAGCATCAAAATAGCTTCCAATACACCCCCGGCCACAGCCAGGGATTTATCTGAAATGGTGAAACAGTGCTCCCGGACACCTCTTGGGTCAACATCGCCCACCTTCATTCCTTTGCGCACCGATAGACCAGGGTGCAAGATGCCCCGCAAGACCCCCTTAAGCCTGGCCCTCACCGGCTCACCGTTCACCTGAGCCACCACCTCACCCTCCTCCACGAAGTCACCGATTGTCCGCAGAGTATTGAAAACGCCGTCAGCAGGAGAGCGGATGACTCGCTTCTCGCTTTCCCCGCCTATTTCACCGGGAACGCCCGTATTGGGCTGAGCAGAGCCTTTCAGGATGACCCGTCCCAGGTAATGGCCCCGGTTGGTTTCAATGACGGCGTGGCAATCCACTCCGGCGGTGAAACCAGGGCCAAGGGCGATGACAACGGGAGCATCGGTGATCCGGGTGCCGGTGTTGCGCTTGGCGATGATGGCGTCAATCACCACATCGGGCTTGAGAAGCTCACGAATGCGGGCCTTGGGGTCCACCACTACCGGGATTTCTCCCCGTTCCCAGGCCGCTTGGATTTCTCCTAACCCTTCTACCCGCCGGGCCGTTATCCCTTCCACGGTATGGGTGCCTTCGTAAACGGCCTCGGCGAAGGCCACCGCTCGACGGATGGCCGTGGGCTGCGGGATTTCCGTCATCACCACTCGCATTCCAGCCCGATGGAGCCGGAAGGCCACCCCGGTTGCTAGGTCTCCCGCACCCTTGATGAGGACGATGATGTCTTTCAGCATCCTGGCAGCTCCAAAGGGAAAAGTTGATGTGGTTTTCGTGCAGGAGCAAAGCCCCTGCCGAAAACCACGCCTTTCTCCTAGAGCACTTCTTCTATTATTTCCGACACCTCCTCCGGGTGGCTTGCCACCTTGACGCCTACGGCTTCAAAAGCGGCAATTTTCTCCTGGGCGGTTCCGGTGCCGCCTTCAATGATGGCTCCAGCGTGCCCCATCCTCTTGCCCGGAGGCGCCGTTCGTCCGGCTACAAAAGCCACCACCGGCTTGGTCATCTCCGAGGCAATGAATTCAGCAGCTCGCTCTTCGTCCCTGCCACCGATTTCCCCAATGAGGACCACCGCTTCGGTCTGGGGGTCCTCCTCAAACATCGAGAGTATCTCGATGAAGTCAGTCCCTATCACCGGGTCACCGCCAATTCCTACGGCCGTTGATTGCCCCAGGCCCCTGCGGGTGAGGGCATTGACCACTTCGTAGGTGAGGGTGCCGCTGCGGGAAACCACTCCCACAGGCCCTGGGATGTGGATGTGGCCTGGCATTATGCCCACCTTGGCCTCACCAGGGGTTATGACGCCGGGACAATTGGGGCCTATGAGGCGAACGCCTTTTTCCTTAAGGTAATTTTTGACCTTTATCATCTCCTGAACCGGGATGCCTTCGGTTATACAGACGATGAGGGGGATTCCGGCATCGGCTGCCTCGTAGATGGCATCCGGGGCAAAAGGAGCAGGGACATAGATGATGGATGTGTTCGGCTCAGTGGCCTTGATGGCTTCTTTTACGGTGTCGAATACGGGCACTCCCTCCACCCATTCACCGCCTCTGCCGGGGGTTACCCCGGCCACCACGTTGGTGCCGTATTCCAGCATCTTCCGGGTGTGGAAGCGCCCCTCACGACCGGTGATTCCCTGGACGAGAAGCCGGGTGTGTTTGTTGACTAAGATGCTCACCTTATCCCTCCTGCGGCAAAGTTGCTCATAGCTTGTGGTATTTTGCTGTTCTTTGACGGCGGCGGAGCCGCCGTCAAAGAATAGTCACCTTACTTCGCATACCCAGTAAGCGTCTTCCACGCCACTTTAATGGTGCGGGGGAGGTCCAGCCAAGTCCTCTTGCGGGTAAGGGTCTTCAAGACCCGGCTGGGGCGCAGATAGAAACGCCGGTAAGCCTCCCGCCATTTGCGCTCCACCAGTTCTGCTGGCATACCAGGCATCTCAAAGTGCGCCTTGCCCTCGAAGAAGGCAAAGTCATCCCAGTCTTCGATGAGCAGCTTTCCTTCCCGCTTCACAATCTCGTACATTTCGGTTCCCGGGAAGGGGG
>DRAO01000344.1 GCA_011041825.1 Chloroflexota bacterium | reverse complement strand
GTCCATACAAAGGGGGAACTATTCCCCAGGTTTAATTAAGGGAGGAGATTTCGGGGGGACACCCCCGTGCCCCCCGCTTTATGTTTACTTTCCAAAGAGCGGTTTTCTACCAAACTCTGCAAAGGACTATAGTTACGGCGCATTCGGCGGCGGCGCTGGGTAAGCTCTACTCCGAAGCCATCGAGAAAGTTGATTCTTTTGAGGGAGGGGTTTCGCCGCCGCCTCAGAAAATTAACGCATAGCTACCGGCTTTCCCTCTTTCAGGGCATAAAGCGTGGCCTCGTGGGTCTCGGTGTCGTAAAGGGCCACGCTTGATGTCCCGAACCGGCCCATAACCTCGCCGGGGTTCAGGAGCAAAGTCCCGTTTAGTTTGCTCAGGGCGGCTTTGTGGTTGTGACCGTAGCAGACCAAATCGTACCGGGCGCTGGCGGCCACATCCTCCGCTATCTCAGGGTAATGCACCACGAATATGCGCCGGTCTGCCAGCTCCAACCGGGCGAACGGGCCTTCCAGGTGCACGTGCTCAAATCCAGCAGCAACCTTCGAGAGGAGCCACTGGTCGCCGTCGTTGTTGCCGAAGACCACGTGGATGGGTCCCGAGACCATCCGGGCCAGCGCAGCCAGGGAGAAGGGAGCGCAGAAGTCGCCGCAGAAGATGGCGGCATCGGCCTTCTCGAAAACAGGCTTGAAGGCGTTGAGGTTGTGCAAGTGGTCGTGAATGTCCGAAACCACCGCTATCAGCATCTCGCACCTCCTCGATAAAGGTTTATCGTTTTCGTCGGCAGCCTCGCTGCCGTCGAAAACCTTTCTCTTTTCACTACATCAACCGGTAACCCCTCAGCACCTGCCTGGCCTCTTCGACGGTGACGAAGGCGGAATCGTCCACGCTTCCAACCAGGCTCATAACCTTGGAGATGTCACGCCTCTTAATCACCGTGGTCAAGAGGCTTACTTTTCCGCCAAGGCCCTGTCCCGTTTCTTCGGTAACCCCAAAGCCTGCATCCCGCAAGGCCATAGCAAGCCGGGGGCCATTGGCCCTTGAGGCAATCCGCACGATTACGAAGCCAAGGGCCATCTTCTCCTCCAGTATCATCCCCAGCCATATCCCCAGGGCAAACCCTATGCAGTATCCTCCCACATTCCATACGTTGTTCAAATCTTTCAGCACGTAACCGATGGCTATGACGAAGATGAGGGATTCAAAGAAGCCCATAAGCGTCGAAAGGCCCTTGTGTCCCCTCATACTTAGCAGAGTGCGTATCGTGCCCAGGGATACATTTACAACCCTTGCTATCAGGATTAAGAAAGCACCCAGCAATGTGCCCATTGTAACCATTGTAATGCTACCTCCTTCCTAATTCTTGTCTCTTATCGTGCTTCTTGCTCTCTTCCCACAATCTATCCTGTTGATCCAAATTCAGTTCCGATAGATGATGCCCCCGCTCAGAGGCCAGGCGTTCCATCTCCCGAAAGCGGGAGGTGAAGCGAGCGTTGGCCTCCCGCAAGGCGCTTTCGGCATCTACCTTGAGCCAACGGGCCAGGTTCACCATTGCGAAAAGCACATCCCCAACCTCGGCTTCCCGTTCCTCCTGGGTTCGGGCTTGCTTTAATTCCTCAAGTTCTTCCTGCACTTTTTCCCACACCCCTTCCACGTCAGGCCAATCGAAGCCCACCCGTGCCACTTTTCTCTGATAAGCCTGGGCCTGAGCCAGGGCAGGGAGGCTTTTGGGAACCCCATTTAAGAGGGAGCGGAAGTCCTTTTCGCCCCTCTCGCTTCTCTTTATCTCCTCCCAGTTGTGCAGGACCTCTTCAGCATCTTTGACCTTCAGGCCCCCGAACACGTGGGGATGTCGGCGCTTCAACTTCTTTATCAACCCTGCAATCACATCCTCCAGCTTGAACTCGCCCTCCTCCAGGGCTATCTGGGCGTGCAACACAACCTGTAATAGCAGGTCACCCAATTCATCCCGGAGCTTGTCTGTATCGCCAGAGTCGAGGGCTTCCAGGACCTCGTAGGTTTCCTCCAGGAGGTAAGGGCGCAGGCTCCTGTGGGTCTGCTGCCGGTCCCAGGGGCATCCTTCCGGCGACCGCAGGTGGGCGACGACTTCCTGAAGGGAAATGGGGGAACTTTCCTCAGGCAAAGGTGGGATGTACAGGCTGGTGAGGTGGTCAATGCATTGATAGCGGTCCAGTTCATACAGGGGCAGGGAAACCACTTCTTCTTGAGCAGTTCCGGCCCCGATTACCAGGGTGAGGGGATGCTCCTCCGGGTAGATGTCCAAAAGCACCGCCTTCACCTGAGAAGCCAGGAAACGGTCGTACAATTGAGCCACTATGGCTGGCCTATCCGGGTCAAGACGGGGATGGTGGTGTGCTGCCAGCTCCGAGGCATCCACTATCTGGAGACCGTCCACGGGGTCCAGCCGCAGGGTGGTGAAAACGGGTTCCAGGAAGCTCAACCCCTCTTTTATGCTCACCTCCACCCCTGCTTTGGCGGCCAATTCCAGTATCAGCTTGGTGGTGGCCTCTCCCACTAACGGGTGTCCAGGCACGGCATATATCACCCCTTGGGGCCTGGAGCCAAGCTTTATGACTTCTTCGGCAATGGCTTGGTATACCTCATCGAAGGTCTCTTTCTCTTCATAAAGGTGGTCGAAAGAATGCACCTTCAACCCTTCCGGCAGAGCCGATACGGTAGGGTGCCGGATGGTGCGCACGTAGATTTCCTCAGCATTGTTCAGGATTTCCCAGACCTCGGTGGTTATCAACCCGGGGTTACCGGGTCCCAATCCCACGATGGTTATGGACATTTCTTACCTCCAAAATTTTAAAAGGTGTTCACGCCAAGATGTCTCTCAACCCCTCGGGCTTTCTCAGCCCACTGGCTGTCTGGGGCCAGTTCCTGTATCCGGTGGAAGAGTTCCAGAGCCGCCTCCCTTTCCCCTCGGGAAGCATAAACCGTCCCCAGGTAATACATAATGCGCAGGGCTTCCGGGCTCAGGCAAGGGCCAATGGGCGTAAGAGCTGTTCCCTCCCCCTCAGGTTCAGGCCCACAGGCCCAGACTGGGGCTAATTGTAGCGATTTTTGGAGATAATGCAAGGCCAGGTCCGAACGGCCAGAATAATAATAAGCCCTGCCCAATAACTCGTAGGCCTTGGGATTATCGGGGGCCAGGTTTATGGCCTCTTGGGCTGCTCCTATCGCCTCCTGGTCTCCCCGTAAGAGCACATCCACGTAGAATTGGGCCAGCAGGAGCCAGAAGCCGGGCTCATCTGGTGCTAAATCCGTGGCCTTGCGGTACCACCTCTCCGCTTCCCGATAATCGCCCCGCATCAGGGCTACATCGGCCAGGGCTGCGCAATAGGCTGGATTCTCCGGATCCTGGGATAAAGCATAGGCGAATTCCTGAGCAGCGGCTTCCAGCTTGCCCCGAGATTTGAGGTGCAGGCCCCAGAGGTAATGGGTTAGGGGGAGGGTGTATTTCAGCCTCAGCGCCCTGGCGAACTCCGGTTCGGGGTCTTTCCCGAGCAAGGAGCGAGCGTAGCCCAGATACGCCTGGGCTTCGGGGCTCCCTGGGGTTTGAACTGTGGCCTTCAGGAACGTCCTCTCGGCTAGATGGGGTTCTCCAAGACGGAGGTAAAGTCCACCCAGACCCATCAACCTGGCGGTTTCCGAAGGCTCCGTTAAGATTTCCTCTAACTCTTTCAAATCCTGCACCTCTAACGGCAGCCAGGGCCATCCCTTCCAGGCCGGGAGCTCGCACCTTTCTGCGTGTGCCAAAGCAGCATCGGGGCTTTGAGGGGCCTTGAGCAGAGCCAGGAGACAATGAGCCTGAGGGATTTCGGGCAGGGCTCGCTCCACCTCAACAATAGCATCCTCAAGCCGACCTATGCGCATCAATGCCAGGCCGACCCGGTAGTGAAGTCCTGCATCTGCGGGGTTGAGACGCAAAGCCTTGCGCCACTTCTCAAGGGCTTCCTCGACCTCCCCTCTGGCGAAGAGCACATCGCCCCATTTCGTTACAGCCGTAAGCCCGCTGTTGTAACGAAAGGCCAGGGCAAAAGCCCCTTCAGCCAGGTCATACCGGCCCTGCTTCAGGTAGATTTCGCCGAGGCGCATATAAAGCGGCGAGGCGTAGGGGGCGAGGGCCAGGGCATTCTCGCAGGCCTTCACCGCAAGGCTGTATTCATTTGAGCCTTCGTGGAGGGCCGAAAGCCTCAGCCAAGCCGTTATCAGCCCCTCCTTGTAGCCGCTTCCCAGGGTTATGGCCATCAGGATGGCTATGACCATCTTCAGGGGTAATCCAATTCGTATGCGCATAGTTTTAACCCAAATGTTTCAATCAGGTAACGGCTATGCTAGCACCCGGCAGAGCCTGCCCTTCAATTATATCATACCGCCAAAGATGTTGAAAAAGCGCCATCCCTTGTCCTCCTTCTTGAGGGTGTTGAAAAACCCCAGGGTTAAATTTGCCCCCGGGAGCCGGGCAAGGAAAAAGAGCTGTATTTTCTTGCACGGCGGCTTCGCCGCCGTGCAAGAAAATACCCTCAAAAGGCCTTTTTAACCTGCATCGGGCAAAGGATGCTCATCAAATAAAATAGGAATGGCACTTTTTCAACACCCACTCCTTCTTCCCTTTTGACAAGGAGAGCAAAGGGATTATAATTGGGGTTAAGAACAAAGAAAGGGGGTTTTTGTGGGCAACGGTGAAGCCGTTGCCCACAAAAATGCTTCTTTATCAAATGGTAGGAGGAAAGGGAGAGATGAAGCTGAGCTTCGTCGTATCAGTGCAGCCTACCCGATTTGAGGCCGTAGCCTATGAAGGCGAGCTTGAGAAACAATTGGCTTTCATCGCTGAGCTCGGCTACCAGGGCGTGGAGCTGGCGGTGCGGGATCCAGCCTCCCTGGATGTGGGGAACCTGAAGCGATTGCTGCAAGGATATGGCCTTGCTGTCCCGGCCATAGGGACAGGTCAGGCTTACATAGAAGAAGGCCTCTCCCTTGCCCACCCTTCCGGGGAAATACGCACACGGGCGATAGGGCGCATAAAATCCCACATTGACCTGGCGAGGGAGCTGGGGGCTATGGTGATAATCGGCCTCATACGGGGGGAGGAAGGAGGGGATGAACCCCGAAGGCTTTTTGTGGAGGCGTTGGGAGAATGCGCCTCCTACGCCGCCGAAAAAGGTGTAAAGCTGGTTCTGGAACCGATTAACCGCTATGAGACGAAGCTGATCAACACGGTGGAAGAAGGGCTCGCAATCCTGGATGAAATCGGTTCTGACGTGGTGGGCCTTTTGCTGGACACTTTCCACGCCAACATAGAGGAGCCCTGGGTGGAAGATAGCGTGCGGAAGGCAGGGGGGAAGCTGTTTCACGTCCACATAGCTGATTCTAACCGTCGCTTCCCTGGGGCGGGACATTTTGACTTCCGGTCTTTCTTGGGAAGCTTAAGGGCCATCGGGTATGAGGGCTTCCTCTCCGCCGAAATCCTGCCCTGGCCAGATATGAATGAAGCTGCCAGGCGGACTATGGCCTTCTTCAGGGAGAGCTTCGGACAGGAGATTTGATTTCTCATTATCAGCTTAAGATGGGGAAGAAAAAACGCCTGGACATTTTGTTGGTCGAAAGGGGGGTGATAGAGAGCCGTGAGAAAGCCCGCAGGCTCATCCTTGCGGGGGAGGTAACGGTAAACGGGCGTGTTGTGGATAAGCCAGGCACTTTCGTCCCTGCCAATGCCCTGGTGGAGATTAAGGAGCTCCCTCGGTACGTGAGCCGGGGAGGGATCAAGCTGGAGGCAGCCCTCAAGACCTTTGGGGTGAACCCCAGGGGCAAGGTGGCTCTGGATGTGGGGGCTTCTACCGGCGGTTTTACCGATTGCCTCCTCCAATTTGGTGCTGTCAAGGTCTATGCCGTTGACGTGGGCTATGGGCAGCTGGCCTGGAAATTGCGGCAGGACCCCCGGGTGGTAGTGCTGGAGCGCACCAACATAAGGTATTTGGAATCACTGCCCGAACCGGTGGATATAGCCACAATAGATGTGTCCTTTATCTCCCTGCGGCTAGTGCTCCCGGCCGTGCTGCGCTTATTGAAGCCTCCCGGCGAGGTTGTGGCTCTCATCAAACCCCAGTTTGAAGCTGGCAAGGAGCAGGTTGGCAAGGGGGGAGTAGTCAGGGACCCCGCTGTCCACAGGGAAGTGCTATCGAAGCTGGTGGAACTTGCCAGTTCCTTAGGGCTTTTTACGAAAGGGCTTATGACTTCACCCCTCTTAGGCCCGGCAGGCAATGTGGAATTCTTCGCCCATTGGACACGAGAGGGAGGTGGTATTATTGACATAAATGAAGCGATAGAGAAGTGCCTCAAGGAAGCTCAAGAAATCCGTAAGGGGAAAAGATGCGAGAGAAATTCCACGTCCTACTAAGCAATCGAAGCTTCGCCCGCTTATGGGTTGCTCAATTCCTCTCCCTTGCTGCGGTATATGCCCTCAACTTGGGGGCGATAATGCTGGTTGAGGAGCAGACCCACTCCAGCATTCAGATGAGCATCACCATCCTCACCATCACCCTTCCGGGGCTCTTTGCGGGATTGGTGGCGGGGCCCGTTGTGGACAGGTTTGACCGGCGCCGTTTGCTGGTGATAGCCAATGCATCGAAGGCCCTGGTGGCCGGGAGCTTCTTCATTGGCCTGCGTTCGCTGAGGGGAGCGCCCCTCTTGCTCCTCGTTTACACCGTTAACCTCTGCCTTTCTTCGCTGAATCAATTTATCTCCCCGGCAGAAGCTGCCCTCTTGCCAAGCTTGGTGGGGAGAGATCACCTCATAGCCGCTAATTCCATCTTAAACCTGGGCGCCATTGCGGCCCAGGGAGTTGGTATCGTGGTTGTGGGGCCGCTGTTGATAAAGCTCCTGGGGTTGGCATCGGTTTCCCTGATGGCTATGGGGCTTTCCCTAGGGGCTGCCTTCAGTGCCTGGGCTTTACCCCTGCAAGCTGCCACATCTCACAGGTGCAGGCGCATAAACAATCTGTGGGCTGACCTCAGGGAGGGGTGGGGGCTCATTGCCGGCGACCAGTTATTGAAACTGGCGGTTTTCCAGATGACCTTGGCTTCGGTGATAATGCTGACCCTCTCCATCCTGCTGCCCGGCTTCGTAGCCCGCACGATGGGGTGGGATGTCTCGGCCTCGCCTCTGATAATGCTTCCGGTGGGAGCAGGCTTCCTGACCGGGTTAGCAGTTCTGAACCGTCACACCCAGGTTATGAAGTACGAAAATTGGGTGGGGATAGGACTTTTATCCCTGGGTTCTGCCATATCGGCTATGGCCTTGACAAGCGGTAAGCCGCCGTTCCTTCTGGTGCTCTTTGGAGTGGTAGCAGGGGCCGGGTTATCCCTGGTCTTCATCCCCGCCAAGACCATCCTTCAAGAGCGCCCTCCCGTTAACTTGCGGGGCCGGGTTATATCCACTCAGATGGTGCTCGTTAACGCCACCTCCATCGCCCCGATGCTTCTGGGGGGGAGTATGGCCGATGCGATGGGCATAAAGCCAACGATGTTACTGGTGGGTCTGACGGCTTTGATGGCAGGGGCGCTCAATTTTACCTTCATTGCACCAGGACGGCGTCCAGGATGAGGATGTCTCCATCCCCTACTGGAAGCCTCTTCATATCTTGCCATCGGTACACGCCTATAGCCACCGTGTAGCGGCCAGGGGGGATTTCCCGGGGAAGGCGCAGACGGTGTTCATCCCTGTACCTTTCGCCAGGAACCCAGTCGGAAGTAGCCATAGCAGTGTACCATACAGGGGGGCCATCGTGCTGAGCTACCATCCGCCCACTTTCGTCCAGCAGGTGCACGAAGATGGAATAATCCGTGGTCATCTGAGAGAGGGCTTCCCAATACAAGGTCACCGTTAAATCTCCGCCTCTCCTGGGCTTCCGAGGCTCTATGCCATACCCCCACAGCTTCATCTCCCCGCCGAACACGGCTTCAAGGCACTGAGGAGGATTCAGCGTTTTCCCGGTCACAGCCTTGGGTGGGCACCGTTCGAGGGGGAGGATGCGGCAGAATGGATGGGTATGGCGTTCTATGCCCAGGATTTGCGCCCAGGTCCTGCCGGAGAAGAAAGCCATCGGCTGGAATGATGCGGCTTCATCTATCGGGAGCCGGGCCTCGATGCAGTTCCAATCTCCTCCTTCCACCACCCCCACGGCCACCACGAAATAACGCCCTAAATCCCACGGGATGGTTTCGATTGCGACCACTTCGCCGGGTTTCCACCTGTGGGGCGGATACCAAATCGTGGTGGGGATGGGGTGTACTTCTGTGGTTTCAATGACTTCTCCTTTCCCGTTGAGGAAGAAGGGGTATATGCGTGTGCCTTCTTTCAGGGGAAGCAAGGGCTGCCAGTACATCCGCAGGGAGAGCAGCCTGCCCTCCCGGTATCTGACCACATCAACTCCCAGCAGGCGCAGCTTCCCACCGAAGAGGACATCCATAGGATATTGTGGCGATGGGTTGCTGACCCTGGCGAAATCGTAGAACTCGTCCGGGAGTTCTCGGTTGCTTTCACCTTTTTTGAGGAGTATGTAGCCGTCGGCGGCTTCCACGATGCCGAAGCTTTCGTCCAGAAGCTCCAAGAATCGGCTGTGGAAGTCGTTGGGGTGCATATCGGTGGTGGAGGTCACGTCCAGCAACACGAATTCGGCATCGGCGACGGTGGGGAAGGGGTAAATTTTCAGGCGGTTGGTGAAATGGGGATAGAGGGCTACCGTGGTGGAAAGCGGGACCCGGGGTGGTATCAGGGCTTCAAAGCGGGCCAGGCTGCGATGGTGAGGGGTAACCCGAGGGAAGGAGAATCCCCAGGTCAAAGGGGTGAATCCCTTGAGATGATGG
>DRAO01000012.1 GCA_011041825.1 Chloroflexota bacterium | reverse complement strand
TTATACCCTCCTTTGTCTTACGATAGTTATACCCTCCTTTGTCTTACATTGGAGAGGGGAAGACCTAGATGCGCACCGGATAACTTTCTTCTATAGCTTTGACCAGGGCTACCAGGGTGCGGTTGATAGGAGTGGGGACCCCCAAGCGCTCGCCTTCTTTGACGACAGCCCCGTTGATGACATCGATTTCCGTCCTGGCACCACGCAGGACGTCTTGGAGCATAGAGGAACGGTTAGCGGCAGTAGCCCGGCATACTTCCTTCACTCTTTCCTGAGGGTCCTCATAGGGGAGTTTTATGCCCTTGGCCCTGGCGACTTCGACGGCTTCCGCCACTGCCTGGCCCATCAACTCCCTGGCCGGTTCGATTTCCGCCAGATAACCGTTGGGCACTCGCAGGATGGCGGTGAGGGCATTGATACCTACATTGATGACGAGCTTACCCCAAATGAGGCTGTCTAACTCGGGGGAGATGTGGACTTCAAAGCCGGCCTTGCGGAACAGGTCTGCTATCTCCTCCACCTGTTTAGATATATCGGGTCTAGTGGAGAGGTAAGTCGGCCCCCGCCCGGCGTGGCGGACTTTCCCCGGCCCTAGGAGAGTGGCCCCCTCAGAGGTTACTCCCTGAAGGGCCCGATTTTCTCCCAAGACACTGGCGATAACCTTCAGGTTACCCAATCCATTCTGGAGGGTAAGCGCTATGCCATCTCTTTTGAGAAAATGGCCTGCCATCCGGGCAGCCATCTCGGTCTGGTGGGATTTGACGAAGATGATGGCCAGGTCAATGTCCTTGGGAATTTCCTCGAGGTTTGTAGTTGCCTTGACCTTGATAACCTCCTCGCCCTCCGGTTCAATGAGGTGCAATCCGCCCTCTTGCAAAGCCCTGACGTGCTCCTCCCAGGTGTCCAGGAGCCAGACGTCAGTTACCCTGGAGAGCCTCCCCCCGAAGAGGCTCCCCATCGCCCCTGCTCCCACGACAGCAATCTTCATCGTTCCTTACTCCTCCTTTCCCAGTTCTGCCAGGAGAGCCTCGTAAGCCTCGTCGGAGATGGAATAGCTGTGCTCAGGCCCCGGGAAAATTCCTTTCTCGACGTCTTCCTTGAACCCCTGAAGGGCTTTGAGGATTTCGACGTTGATGTTGGTGTACTTCTTGACGAACTTGGGGGTGAAGCGGTCGAAGAGGCCCACCATATCGTGGATGACCAGCACCTGCCCGTCACAATGAGGCCCGGCCCCTATGCCGATGGTGGGGATACTCACCCTTTCAGTGATAAGCTTGGCTACCCGGTCAGGTATGGCTTCGAGGATGATGCTGAAGCACCCGGCTTCCTCCAAGGCCAGAGCGTCATCAATGAGCTTGAGGGCAGCTTTTATGTCTCGGCCCTGAACCCGATATCCTCCCAGTTTGGATATGGATTGGGGTGTGAGGCCGATGTGTCCCATCACGGGGATGCCTGCATCCACGATGGCCTTTATGGTTTCAGCCATCTCCTGGCCCCCCTCTAGCTTCACCGCATCCATTCCCCCTTCCTTCAGGAACCTCCCGGCGTTGGCTACGGCTTGAGTCTTGCTCACCTGGTAGGACATAAAGGGCATATCGCCCACCAAGAAAGGGGTTTTCGCGCCTCTGCTTACCGCCTTGCAGTGATGGATCATTTCGTCCATCGTTACGGCAAGGGTGTTCTCGTGACCGAGCACCACCATAGCCAGGGAATCCCCGACGAGTATCATATCAATCCCGGCCCGGTCTACAAGCAGGGCTGTCGGATAATCGTAGGCGGTGAGCATAGTTATGCGTTCACCTTTTCTCTTCTTAGCTTGAAGGTCAAGGATGGTTACTTTCTTCCGTTCCATAACAGCCTTGTCCTCCCATTTCGTTTAAGTTTGTCCTTAGATGGCTGAGAGTTTAACGGTTATGTTTAGGCCTGGGCGCATATCTCCCGCCCCACTTCGATGATGTCTCGAGAGATAAGGCGTTTGGCTCTCTCGCCGTCCCTTTCACGAATGGCTTTTACCACGTCTTCGTGGCGTCTGACTACATCTTCCGCAGGCAAGTGGAACTGGTCGGTGATGTTTATGAAAAGCTTTATCTGAGCGTTCATACTGAGCCAGATGTCAAAAAGGCGTTTGTGTCGGGAGGCTTTACAGAGGCACTCGTGGAAAGCTAAATCCTGCTCCACCAGGCGGGAAAGGTCGCCCTCCTGAGCGGACTGGCGCATAGCTTCCACCAACTCTTCCAACTGCTTTATCTCCTCTTCGGTGGCCTTCAAAGCCGCCAGTTCCGCTCCCAAACCCTCTATGGCAGCCCGGAGGGTGTAAATTTCCCACAGATCATCGGCGGAAAGCTGGATAACGTAAGAGCCTTTGTGCGGCTCGGTGGAGATCAGTCCTTCCTTTTCCAGTTGGCGAAGAGCTTCTCTTACGGGGGCACGGCTGATGCCCATCTGTCGGGCGATTTCGGCTTCTACCAGCCGCTGACCTGGCTTTAAAGCTCCTTCTAGGATGGCCTTACGGATGGCCGAAAGGGCTGCATCAGAGAGGGACTTGTGAGGCAATTCCTTAAAGACTTTCTCTTTCTCGGACAAAGGTTATGACCTCCTAAGAGAGGATTTGTTAAAGGTGCAGTGCACCTTTCCACACTAAACATTAAAACATCTTGGTTAAAAACGCAAGGGATGCACGGAGACTTAGTACCTTCAGAGGATAACAAGAGTCCACCTTGATTTTCTCACCTAACTCTTGAATCCCCTCAAGCACACAGTGCATCTTGACGTTTAAAGCAATATGTGGTATAATGTCGACTGTCGACAATACTATACCATAATTTGACCCTCTTTGTCAAGCTCACTGAACAGTTTTGACAGTTCGCTTACTGTTTACGTTTAGGAGGTCGTTATTTGTCAGGTGAACCTCTTATCAAAGTAGAGAATGTTCATTTCCTCTACAACGCCGAATCGAGCAATCCCATCCCTGCCCTTAAAGGCATCAACCTAGAAATCCAGAAAGGCGAATACCTGGTCATCATCGGCCATAACGGTTCAGGGAAAACCACCTTGGCCAAGCACTTCAATGCCCTGCTCTTGCCTACCAAGGGAGACGTCTGGGTCAAAGGGATGAACACCAAAGACCGCTCCCTGGTCCGGGACATCCGCCAGACGGTGGGGATGGTCTTCCAGATACCCGATAACCAAATTGTGGCCACCATTGTGGAAGAGGATGTGGCTTTCGGCCCTGAGAACCTGGGCGTACCCCCGGATGAGATAAGGAGGCGGGTGGACTGGGCTTTGGAAGTCGTTGGTATGCTCTCCTACCGCAACCGAGCCCCTCATCTCCTCTCCGCCGGTCAAAAGCAGCGGGTGGCCATCGCAGGCGTAATGGCGATGAAGCCGGAGTGTATCGTCCTGGACGAATCAACGGCTTACCTGGACCCTGTTGGCCGAAAAGAAGTCCTCGATGTGGTCAAGAAACTCAACAAGGAAGAAGGCATCACCGTCATAGCCATTACCCACTTTATGAACGAAGCAGTTGATGCCGACCGGGTAGTAGTGATGGAGCAGGGACACATCGTCCTAGAAGGCCCCCCTCGAGAGGTCTTCAGTCAGGTAGAAACTCTCCGAGCCCTCCAACTGGACATACCCCAGGTCACTCAATTGGCTTACAACCTTCACAAGCGCCTGAACGATTTCCCTAAAGACATCCTTACCGTTGAGGAAATGGTCGAGCAAATTTGCAATGCCACAGCGGGGTGAGCGATGAGTAATTCCCAACCGATAGTCAAGGTGGAAAACTTGTGGCACATCTATCTGAGGGACACCCCTTTGGAAGTGGTGGCCCTCAGAGGGGTGGATATGGAGGTTTACAAAGGAGAAGCGGTGGGCATTATAGGCCACACCGGGGCAGGTAAGTCCACCTTGGTTCAGCATCTCAACGGACTCCTGAGACCTCACAAAGGTAAGGTCATCATAGATGGCGTGGATTTGAGCCAAGAGGGCGTGGATATAAGGGCCATCCGTCAGAAAGTAGGCTTGGTCTCGCAGTACCCTGAACGGCAACTTTTCAAGGACTATGTGGCTGACGACATCGCTTTTGGCCCCCAGCAGTTCGGCCTTCCGCCGGAGGAGGTGCGAGAGCGGGTCAAATGGGCTATGGAGATGGTAGGGCTGGATTTCGAGCGGTTCAAAGACCGCTACACCTTCTCCCTCAGCGGCGGGGAGATGCGGAGGGCTGCTATTGCTGGCGTCCTCGCCCTTCGGCCCAAGATCCTGATACTCGACGAATCCACCTCCGGCCTTGACCCCAGGGGAAGGTCTGACCTTCTGCGTAGGATAAAAGAACTACACGAAAAAGAAGGCCTCACCATCATCTTCGTTTCCCCCAATATGGAAGATATGGCCGAACTCGTCGATAGAATATACATACTTGCGGACGGTCAGGTGGTGATGAGTGGCACGCCACGGGAAATTTTCTCACAGCCCGAAGAATTGTACCGCCTGGGATTAGGCATCCCTCAAGTTACAGAAGTGATGCATGCCCTGAGGGCCAGAGGGAAAAACGTGAGAGTAGACGTGTTGACCGTAGTTGAGGCCGAGGCAGAAGTATGCAAATTACTGAATTGTTAGAGAGATGAACGAGACGTGTTCATCAAGGTAAAGGGGAAATGCGATGGAAGATTTCGAATTCCTGCGCAATATCACCATAGGCCAATATCTCCCCGGCGATTCCATCTTCTATAAACTTGATCCCAGAGCAAAGCTCCTGGCTTTCTTCTTCATCGTTGCTGCTGTGACTTTTACCTCTTCTTACCTGGGTAACGTAATTTTGCTGGCTACCGTCTTGGTTCTCGCTGCCATCTCCACCATACCGCTGGGTTACATGCTGCGGGGTATCAAACCAGCTTTACCTATGATAATTGTGCTGGCCATAATGCAGCTCCTGTTCCTGGGTGATTTCTATGTTCCCCCCACGGGAATCCGCACTTTGTTCAAGTGGGGATTCATCCACATCACCACTGGAAGCGTGCAATTGGTGATAGTTTCCACCCTCCGCTTCTTCGACCTTCTCATCCTGGTGAGCCTGCTTACCTTCACCACGACCACCACGGAGTTAACCCACGGCCTGGAAAGTCTGATGAGCCCCTTGGCTAGGTTCGGCTTTCCGGCCCACGAGCTCTCCCTCGTGCTGACCACTGCTTTGCGCTTCGTCCCCATCCTCGCCCTGGAACTGGAGACGATTATGAAGGCACAGGCTTCAAGGGGGGCTAACTTCGGCACCGGAGGGAGACTGCGCTTCATTCAGCAGGCAAGACAAGTCCTTCCCATCCTCATTCCCCTTTTCATCGACGCCCTCCGCCGTGCCGAAGATTTGATACTGGCAATGGAAGCCCGCTGTTACGTAGGGGGCAAGGGGCGAACTCATCTCATCCAGTTCCGCAGCTCTCTGCGAGATTATCTCACCGTGGTCTTCTCCATCGTCTATGCCATCTTTATGCTCACCTACAAGTTCCCGTTCTAGTCCAGACTGGATTCGACCCGACGGTTCACCCCCTGCCATTTCAAACCACCAACAGGAGATAGAGAGATGCTGAGCGATCTCGAGCGAGAAGTCCTGGCCCGTATTAACCCTGATGAAGTTATCGAACGAACCCGAGAGCTGGTCAGGATACCCAGTGTTTACCGTCCCGAAAAGGGTGAAACCGAAGAGAAGGCCGCCCTCTGGGTAAAGGCACTTCTGGAAGATCTAGGCCTGGAAGTGCACTATTACGACGTCGAACCAGGCCGCCCCAATGTCATCGGCCTCTATCGTGTGAAGGAAGGCCAGAAGTGCCTGATGTTCGAAGGCCATACCGATGTGGTAACCGAAGGAGACATCAGCAAATGGAAGTACGACCCCTTTGGCGGGGAAATCGTTGACGGGCGTCTCTACGGGCGCGGCTCCGCTGATATGAAAGGGGGGCTGGTAGCGGCCATAATGGCCACCAAAGCAATCGTCGAATCCGGAGTCGAACTCGGGGGTGGCATCCTCATCGGTGCCCTGGCTGATGAAGAAGGTAT
The DNA here is from genome assembly GCA_011041825.1 of Chloroflexota bacterium. GTDB lineage: Bacteria > Chloroflexota > Anaerolineae > SpSt-600 > SpSt-600 > HyVt-206. The sequence continues at coordinate 2,921 of DRAO01000012.1, read as the reverse complement.
GATGATAGGGGCCAAAGACTTTGCCCGCTCCCCGTGGGCTAAAGTGGTCACCTCAGCCATCATCTGCGAGCCAGAGGATAACAGGATTTGCATTGCCCAGAAGGGAGTGATGTGGGCCAAAATACGCACCATCGGGAAGATGGCCCACGGCTGTATGCCCTTCACCGGCATCAACCCTATCACCCATATGGCCACTTTAATCTCTGCCTTAAAGGAGTTGGAGAAGGCTGAGATCAAGCGCTGGGGCTCCCATCCCTTCCTGGGCTTGCCCAGCATCACTCCAACCGCCATCCGAGCTCCAGTGGAAGGACAAGGTGAGGAACAGGCCAATGTCATCCCTGCCCAATGCCGGGTCACTCTGGACATCCGCCTCATCCCCGGCCAGACGCCGGAGAAAATCCAGGAAGAAATCCAAGCCCTCTTCGAGCGCCTGAAGGCGGACGATGAGACCTTTAAAGCCGAATTCGAGGTCCTCGAATCTCGCCCCCCCACGGCCACTTCAAAGGATGAACCCATAGTCCAGGTGCTTTCCCAGGCCTATCGGGACCTCACAGGAAAAGAACCCGTTTACGGTGGAGTACCCGGCACCACTGATGGCACCATTCTGCACACCTGGGCTAACATACCCATAGTTACCTGCGGACCGGGTGATACCCACATCCCTCACCAGGCGGATGAGTATCTGGACCTCGACCAGTTAATTGAAGCCACCAAACTCTACGCTCTGGCAGCCCTGCGCTATCTAGGAGTTAAGTAAGGCAAGGGGGAGGTTATGTATAATGCCATCACTGATGTTCCGGGCATTAAGGTTGGACATTACACGGATTTAGAAGCGGCCACGGGATGCACGGTTATCTTGTGCGAGAAGGGAGCTGTGGGCGGGGTTGACGTGCGGGGTGGTGCCCCGGGAACCCGGGAGACAGACCTCTTGCGCCCTGTGCATCTCGTGGAAAAGGTGCACGCCATCCTCCTGGCTGGAGGCAGTGCTTTTGGGCTCGATGCAGCCACAGGTGTGATGCGTTACTTGGAGGAGAGGGACATCGGCTTCGACGTGAAAGTTGCCAAAGTGCCCATCGTCCCGGCGGCCATCCTCTTCGATTTAACGATAGGGGACCCTAAAGTGCGCCCGGACGCCGAAGCAGGATATAAAGCCTGCCTGGCAGCCGCCGAGGGGCCAGTGGCCGAAGGCAATGTGGGAGCAGGCACGGGAGCCACGGTAGGCAAGCTGTTGGGCCCCAAATTCGCCAGCAAAAGTGGCCTGGGGACTGCCAGCCAGAAAATCGGCAAGGGGATTATCGTGGGAGCCATCGTGGCTGTCAATGCCTTCGGGGACGTGGTGGATCCCGAAACAGGGGAAATCATCGCCGGGACACGCAATCCTCTGGGAAAAGGGTTCTTGAACACCTTGGAGCGGATGAAAGGGGACTTGGGGCAGACCATCTTAGCCTTCACCAATACCACTATTGGCGTGGTGGCAACCAATGCTTACCTGACCAAGGAAGAAGCCAACAAGGTAGCCCAGATGGCCCACAATGGCGTGGCAATGGCTATCCGCCCAGCCCATACTATGTTCGATGGAGACACCATCTTCGCTCTCTCCCTGGGAGAACCTGGCAGGAAAAAGGCCAATGTAAGCGTCATTGGGGCCGTAGCAGCCCAGGTGATGGCCCAAGCCATTATCCGGGCAGTGAAGCAGGCCGAAAGCCTTCACGGCATTCCGGCAGCCAGAGATTTATAAAGAGCTATTGAGCGTGCGGTTTGACTGCACGCTCAATGCTTTTCTATGAGGCTGTGCCTAGCTACTGGGCACTTTAGAAGCTTGGAAGGGTCCAGTTCGCCATTGGAAGTATCCGGTAGCTAAAGACCACACTTTAAGGAAAGGAGGTGAGAAAGCGTCTGAAAGGATTATATCAGCTTTGAGGAAAATCCCCAGGGAGGTGGGCAATGGAGACCAGGTTTACTGTCAGGAAAATTGTTATCGCTGGAGTCCTCTCAGCCATAGCCATCCTGCTCGGAGCTACCAGAATCGGATTTATCCCCGTTCCCACGGCAGCGGGTCACGCTACTATTATGCACGTTCCGGCTATTCTGGGCGGGATAATGGAGGGATGGGTTGTTGGGTGCGTCATAGGCACCATTTTCGGGCTGTTCAGCTTCTTCCAGGCTACCGTCCCTCTGTTTAAGGACCCACTGGTGGCCATCCTGCCCCGCATTTTCATCGGTATAACCGCAGCCCTTTCCTACAAGGCCCTCAAGGGTGTTAACGATTACCTAGCTATGGTTGTCGCTGCCGTGGTAGGAACCCTGACCAACACCGTCCTTGTACTCGGTATGGCCACTCTACGGGGCTACCTTGCTCCCGCTGTTTCAGTGGGTATAGGAATAACCCACGGCATTCCTGAAATCATCGTGGCAGCTATTATTACCGTAGCCGTCGTGACCGCCTGGAAGAGACTGGAATCCGGCGGGGGCAAGTCCTCCGTATAAGGCCACAACCTCATCTGGCCCTCCATCCAGCCCTCTTCTCCGGTTGCCTGCCGGAGAAGAGGGCCTTTTCAGTTATACGAACTTAACTCGAACCCAGACGGCCTCTCCCTACTTTGTACGCAGGATCGCTGTCTCCAAATGCTATTTGCTTATGCCCTCCAGGAATCTGATGAAAAGTTTCTCGTGGTAAAGTTCATGGTCACGGATGTGCTCCAAAAGCCCTCTCAGCTCGGGTTCTTCTATCCACTGGAGGTATTTCCCGTACATTTCGGCCGTGCCCTTTTCTAATTTGACATCGGCCTGGAGCATAGAGGGAAGTTCCTGGGAGAGGTCAACCTTATGATGCTCCAGAGGCAAATCTTGACCCAAGGCGGCCAGCTCCTCAGCCAGCCAGCCCATATGCTGCATTTCATTGATGGCCTGAAGCTCAACTG
>DRAO01000349.1 GCA_011041825.1 Chloroflexota bacterium | reverse complement strand
GCAGGAAGACGGTGAGGGCCGTATTACGGCCAAGGCGTAGGCTTGCCAGGAGCCAGTTGACATAAGCGATAAGCAGCAGCCCCAGGCTCTTGGAAAGCACGTATCCTCTCAGATGCAGACGGCGGAAGGCCAAATGGGCCAATGGCCAGGCGGCCAACCCTATCACTTCCACCGCCAGCCACCATATCACGATAGCGGCAATGGGATTGGCGTTGGCGAGCCCGTTCCAACGGAAATCATCAATCACCGGCAGCCTGTCCACCGGCGTATCCAGCAAGAGGGAAGGGTGTCGGCGACGCTGTTCCTCTTCCACCGGACCGCCGACGTAGCCAGGGATGGCTCCTTCCCAGGTTCCACCCAGAAGCTGCCACCATTCCTCGTCGGAGAGCTCCCGTACCTTCTTGAACACCATCGGCTTGGGGTGGTCGTAGACGGTGAAGCTCTCGTCGGCGTCATTGTCAGGGATTACCCAAGGGCCAAGGCGGGGATAAGAGGTGAACTCGGCCACCTTCTCAAACCCAAGCTTGCCGGAGAAGAGGAGTTCATAATAGCGGATGGTCATCGGATAGCGGGGCGGCAGGCGGGGGATGGAACGGTAGAGACGGTTGCTGGCGATGACAATGTAATCAGCTTGGCGGAGGGCATCTTTGATGACGTTAAACTTCTGCTCGGTGTCTTCCTCATAGAGGGGCAAGGTGACGTGGCGGTAACCGTGGGCGGCGGAGTTCATCCCCGGCTCCCGTAAAGGTTTGGGGAGCTCGTCATCCCAGTGCTCAACGGCGATGACGGAACCTTCGGGTACGTTGGCGTAAATCCAGCGGGAAGCTGCAACCCAAGGGTGGATACCTCCGTATACCCCGTTCACAAACGCCAGCGTCCAGAGGACGGTGGGGAGGAGCACAAGCGTGATTAAGATGAGAGGCCAGGGGGATGTCCTCTTTTTTCTGGCCCCAGACACAAGGTCTGGGGCAGAGGATATGGACTGATGCTCCGCCGACACAAGGTCGGCGGTATCAGGGTCTGGGGCAGAGGAGGTGGGCTGATGCTCCGCCGACACAAGGTCGGCGGTATCAGTCGCTTTGTGTGCCGGCGAAAAGAGCTTCACGCTCAGGCTGAGCAGCAGATGCGCCCCCATAAGCGAGAGGAAAGGCAGCACCGGCAGCATATACCGCATAAACTTCACCATAAAGGAGCCCGTGAGGGCGAAGTAGGGAATCACCCAGGCCAGTATCACCCACTCCGCCGGGGACAGGCGTCTGCGCAACCCCCGCCACAGCGTCCAGGCGAACCCGGCAAAAGCCGTTATCCCCAGCGTCCAGCCCATCCCCCAGCGTAATTCCTGCTCAATGTGGTACACAAAGGGCGTGGTCCCCCGATACTGGCGGGTGTAGGGGAGGTCAATTTCCCCTCGCACCATCTTGCCCTGCTCCACGATTTGGGCGATGTAGGCCTTGAAGTCGAGGATGGCAAAGGGCGAGGTGATGGCAAAGGCCACGAAAGCGGCCAGGCCTGCGAGAATTAAGAGCCTGGCGGCGAGCGACAGGCCATTAAGCTGGGGGAAACGAGGGGCGTCCTCCTGTTCCTTTTCAAGCGGTGGGCAGCTGGCGGCAAGACAGGCCGCTGCCACCGCTGCCAGCACCGGCATAGCACTGAACTTGGAAGATACTGCCATCCCAGCAGCGGCCCCAGCCAGGAGGGCGTAGCGAACCGAGCCCTCCTGCGCCAGGCAAGCCGAGAAATACACCGCCAGCACGACGAAGAAGGTCGCCACCGGGTCGAAGGCGTAGAAGTGGGCAAGCTGGATATGCGACACGGTGAAAGCCACGAAAGCCGCCGCCAGGAGCCCTGTGGCAAAGCCGTAAATCCTCTTACCCAGGAGGTAAACAAGGTAAACCGTGCCCGTATCTATGAAAGCCGAGAGCACCCGGCCCAGGAGGTTGATGTGGTCGTAATCGGGGAGCTGGTGGAGCAGGGAGGCCAACGCTGGCGAAAGGTGTTTTACCACTGAGGCTAGCGCTGAAAGCACACCCGCCAGGATGGTGAGCAGGTACAGGGGCAAGTGGCCGTAGGCGAAGTTGCGGGGATGTCCGGCGTAAGGGTCGTAAAGGGGGTTGAAGGTGGACTTACGGGGGTTGAGGGCATCTCGCCAGTCCTGGGGCAGGTGGATGGTAGTGGCGACCATTGTGATCCAGCGCTCATCGGGATGGGCGTGTTGGTATTCGTCCCAGTTGACATCGTAAAGGCGCAATCCCAGCGCAATGATGAGCACCAGGAGCAAAATGACCTTTCGCCAAGGGGTGGAAGCCAAAGTCATCACCTCCGCAGCAAATTGGGTGGAATCGCTTCTTTCGGTAAGGGCAGAGCTTGCCGAAAGAACGGATGAATTTGACTTGGTTACCATTCTAGCCTAAAATAGGGAGCGTGTCAATGCGTTCTTGACAAATTTCCACCCTTCGTGATATACTTAAGGCGTGTTTAGGGTTGTCAGCATTGAACCTCTCTTAGGCTCCTAATAAATTAAATCCCTGGTGAGTTGCGGAGAAAGGAGGTGATGGTCGGGCCCGTTTTATTATTAAGGAGGCAGCACAGAAAACCTTGGGAACATAAACCAAGGAGGGAATAAAATGGCTGAGAGGGTTTATGCCCGACGAGCCACGGGCCTGGTGCGTGAGATCGGCATTACAACGGCTGTCATTATAGCTATCGCTAACGTTGTCGGTCTCGGCTGGCAGAAGCGAGTTTTCCAGTCCACCGGTTGGACCCCCCTATCTGAGGACCGGTTCTTCCTCGGTATTCATCCGGTAGTTATGGCTTTCCTGATAGCCGGAATCGTTATCCTCATCTCCCTCTACGTCTTCGCAATGCTTTCTGCCGCAATGCCCAGGTCTGGTGGCGGTTACATTTTCATTTCCCGAATCATTGGACCTGGCTGGGGCTTCGTAGCCACCTGGCTACAGTTCTGGGCAGTAGCGGTTTCCTACGGCTTGATCGCCGTAGCAGTGATGGAAGCGGTTTGGTTATTCGGCGGCGTGGCGGGTATCACCCTGCCGTCCTGGCTTCTTACCCCCTGGGGCCTCTTCTTCTCCGGCGTAGTGATAGTGGCCATCTTCAGCACCATTGCTTCCTTCGGTATTAAGATGACCGGTTACCTCCTCCACGCCATTTTCTGGATCCCGGCAGCAGTGCTGGTGATCATCTACATTATCTTCCTGACCGCCAGCCCCTCAACGATGGAGGCCGGTGTGAAGGCTATCTGGGGGCATGAGGCCATCGAATATACCAAGGCCGCCATAGCCCAAGGGATGGCTGATATAGCGGCTAAGAACTCCTACTGGGGTGCAGTTGCCAGCGCCCTCTTGGCTGCTTACTGGGCTTACATCGGCTATGCCGCTGCTAGCTTCGTGGCTGGCGAGGTAAAGGAAGCTCATAAGACCCTGCCCAGGGCTATGTTCATCTCGGGCCTGGTCATCATCTTCATCTATATGACTATCTCCACCCTGATGGCCCGGGCCGCTATGATGGCCGGGCGGGTCACCACCGAGCAGGGCACATTCTCCCTGATGTCGGCAATGGGCTTCCTCAACTACGGTGGTGGCAGTTTCGCCGATGCTGGCCTCCCCAAGATCGGCGGATGGATGCCGATGGTAGCAGCAATGCAGGCAGCCGGGATGGGGATGAAGTGGGTGCTGCCTCTGCTGGTCTTCTTCGCCGCCCTGTGGGTGGCAAACGACATCCCGCCTTTCATCCTGACCACTTCCCGAATGATATTCGCAATGGCCTTCGACCGGCTGCTGCCTCCGAAGCTGGCTGAAGTAAATGAGAAGTGGCACTCACCCGTTAACGCTATCATATTCGTGTCCCTGGTTTCCGTCCTCTTCGGCTGCACCTCCGAGGCCAACCTCTTTGGCCCCGATGGGCTGAATTGGGGCTGGTTGCATCCTATCCTCAGTTCAGCCGGTGCCATTGCTGCTACTGACCTGTGGGACATCATCTTCTTCACCATCGTGGCCGCTGCCGGTGCCCTCTTCCCGATTAGAAAACCTGAGGTGTTCGAGCGCTCGCCCTTCCGCTTGAGCAGGACTTGGACCATTGTCCTCGGTGTCCTGGCAACCCTGTTCAACTTCATCCTGTTCTGGATTGTGGCTGCTTCCCCTAAGGCCTGGAACCTCTTCGGAATCAGGTCCTTCAGGGATGCCCTCCCCTTCCTGTTCACCCTGTTCCTGGCAGCGGTGGGTTACCTCATCTATTGGTACTACAGCAATGAAGCCCGCAGGACGGGTGTAGAGCTGAAGACCATCTTCACTGAGCTGCCTCCCGACTAAGCTTCCAATGAGGGCCCGACGCCTCCTTCCAGGTAGCTCCTACCCAGTGGGTGGGGGCTACCTGTTGTTATTATAGTCCTTTAAGGAGAAAAGGGAGCATTTTTGTGCATAGCAATGATAATGAAATATGGTAAGGGGAGAAGGGGATGGAAGTAAGGGAGTATCTGTCGAAATTGGAGCGTAACCTTATCCTCGGTAGCGGACGCTGGGTGGCTAACTTCAACGAATCCTTCAGGGATTTCCTCCTGGGGGGTTATTCCTTCGCTATGATGGTGCGTGGAAGCACCCGCTCAGGAGGCTTCTTCCTCTCCCGGCTCTTTGCCACCCTGGCTTTGCCGGATTACAATGTAGCCTGCTTTGTATATGCAGGAGAAGTGAAGAAAAGCACCCTTCAGACCATCGTTGGTCTCCTTCGCAAATATATGCAGGAAAATGACATCAGGTGGAGCTGGCTGGTGGTGCCCAGGGAGGGGCCTTTTTCTGAAGGCTTGAAGGACGCCGTGTCCAGGATGGATTTCCGGGAAATTGGCGTGGCTCTGTTGGACTTAACATCAGGAGAGATACACACTAATCCCCATATGGGCAGAAAGATGATACGCTATGTGAGGTTCTGATGATGAGGAGGATTGCCCCCCTTCAGATAGGTCGGTTAGGGAAAGCATTCTCCTTCGCTTTCATCTTGATGAGCTTTATATGGGGAGTGATAAGTTTCGTGACTTTTGGCGATATATATGTGAGCTGGCTCTTGTTAGGGTTTAACCTTGTGGTTTCAGGCTTGCTGGCTTTCATCCTCTATCGTCATCGTTATCATATCACCCTTGTCTATGATGCAGAGGGCTTTGAATTGCACGAGGGCACTAAAGTCATAGCCGGTAAATGGCGGGAATTCAACCGGGTTTCCCTCTTCCACAGGGGACATGGTGATTTATGTGTGCGTCTTTACTATAAAGAGCATCCCGAGGAATACGTTGAGCTACCGGCTAGCGCCCTCGGGTTAGACCCTTCCGAATTCCGCTTTGAGATAATGGGGTTCGTGAGGGGGAAACGAGAGGGCTGATTTGCCTTAAATGGACATTTTATGGTATAATTGGCCGTGCATAATTGGCCGGGGAGGTGACATATGGTTTCGGAGAGGGATGCCCAATTCCTGGAAGAGGCCCTCCGTTTGGTTGAGGAAGGCAAGAAAAGGGGGTTTATCTTCCGCCTGCTTGGTTCTACAGCCGTCAAAATCCACAGCCCTAAATTCGGTTACCTCTATGAGCACCTGGACCGCCCGATGACGGACATTGATATTATAACCTACAGTAGATTTAGGCCTCACCTCAAGAAGTTCTTCATCGAGCAGGGTTATACCCCGAACGAGCACATCATAGCTTACTATGGTCACAAGCGCCATATCTACTGGAACGAAGAGAAACAACTCCAGGCCGACATCTTCTTCGATGAGCTTGATATGTGCCATAAAGTCAACTTCCGGGGGCGCTTGGAATTGGATTATCCCACCATCACCCTCACCGACATCCTGTTGGAGAAGATGCAGATAGTCAAGATCAACGCCAAGGACATTAAAGATACCATCATAATGCTGCGGGAGCACGATGTCGGCCATAAGGAGGAAGAGACAATAAACCTCGACTACCTTGCCAAGGTCCTCTCCAACGACTGGGGCTATTATTACACCGTTACAAACAACCTCCGCAAGGTGAAGAGCTTCCTGGGGGAATTTGAGGCCCTTACCGATGATGACCGCAAAGATGTGGCTACGAAGATAGACACCATCTTGGAAGCCATCGAGGCAGCCCCTAAGACCACCAAATGGAAGCTGAGGGCCAAAATAGGCCCTAGGATTAAATGGTATAAAGAAGTAGAGGAGGTAATAAGGTAAAATGGCCAGGACAAGCTTTATGTTCGCAACCGACCTGCATGGGTCTGAAACCGTATGGAGGAAATTCCTCAATTCGGCTCGGGTATATAACCTCGATGCCCTCATCCTCAGCGGGGATATGACGGGCAAGATAATGGTGCCCATTATCAAGCAACCGAACGGGAAATATAAGTCCCGGTTGCTTGACAGGGACTATGAACTTGAGGAGAGCGAAATCCCCAAGTTTGCAGAGCAGGTGCGCCGTCTTGCCTACCTGCCTTATGTCACCACTCCCGATGAGCTAGAAGAGATAGCCAATAACGAGGAGTACCGAGAGCAGGTGTTTGAGAAGCTAGAATGCGAAATCGTGGAATACTGGCTCACCCTTATCCCCGACCGGGTCCCGGAGCACACGAGAATCATCATCAGTCCTGGCAACGATGATAAATTCTCCATAGACGAGGTAATCCGGAGAAATCCCCGGGTTATCTTTGGCGAAGAGGAAGTCGTTGACCTGGATGGGGAGCACGAAGTCCTGTGCTTTGGGTGGTCAAATCCAACTCCTTTCAATTCACCCCGGGAGTGCTCCGAGGAGGAGTTGGAGGAGAAGCTGGAGAGGGTGGTGGCCAAGGTTAAGAACTTAGAGACGGCTATCTTCTGCATCCATGTCCCACCATACGACTCTATGATTGACTATGCTCCGCTTGTAGACGAGCAGCTGCGTGTCAAGGTCGTGGGTGGGAAGCCTCAGATGGTTCCTGTGGGCTCAAAGGCGGTGCGGAAGATCATCGAGAAATACCAGCCTTTGCTTGGCCTCCACGGCCATATCCACGAGAGCCCTGGCTACGTGAAGATAGGGCGCACCGAATGCCTGAACCCGGGAAGCGAATATTCCGAGGGCATATTCAAAGGCTACCTCGTTACGGTAGATGGCCCGAAGATCACCCGCCTTCAGCGGGTTGAGGGATAGATAAGGCGTTTTTCCGGGCAGCGGCTTTGCCGCTGCCCGGAAAACTTCCCTTCTTCTTTCAGGAGTGAAGGGGGGAAGTTTTTGTTATTTTTTGGCAGGGATGGATGGTTTCCCTCTATCGGAGCAGAAGCGGGAGATTATAAGCTGGATGATTCTGGATGTGGAATACCCTTCCCTATAAGGCAAGATAACCACTTCCCCCCCATAACTTTCCACCAAAGGGGCCTCAGGAAGGGTCTGAGGGGTGTAATCCCCTCCTTTGATGTAGACATCGGGCCGTAGGCTTTCTATAAGCCTATGGGCTGTGGTTTCCTCAAATACGATGACGTAATCCACACAGCTTAGAGCTGCTATGATACGGGCTCTTTCTCCTTGAGGTATTATCGGACGTAAAGGGCCTTTTAATTTACGGGTGGATTCATCGGAATTAACTCCCACAAAAAGCACATCTCCGAACCCCTTGGCCTCCTCCAGGTATTCGATGTGGCCCAAATGGAGCAGGTCGAAGATGCCGTTGGTGAACACGACTTTCTTGCCTTTATCCCGTAACTCTTGCGCTATGGTGGTGGCCTCTTGGAGGGAAATCACCTTTCCCATCTCTACCTTACTGCCCCCATTGCTCTATGGCCCAGGCTAATTCCCGGATGGAAGGGGTGGCATTCCCCAGCTTGCGCACCACCAGCCCAGCAGCGTAATTGGCCAGCCTGGCGGCATCCAGAAGTCTGATCCCTGCCGTGAGGGCTACGGTAACCACGGCTATGACCGTATCCCCAGCTCCGGTTACGTCGAAAACCTCCGTGACATTTGCCGCCGGAATATGGCTGTAGGGTTCCCCTTTGCCCAAGAGGGACATCCCTTCCGGCCCCCGGGTGATTAAGAAGGCTCCCAGGTTTAATCTTCTCAGGATGCGCTTCATCCCTTCTTCAAAATCCCCCTCGCTCTCCAGGGAGCAGTGGAGGGCGCTTTCGGCTTCGGCCCGGTTGCATTTTACCAGGTCAAAGCCCACGTAGGGCTCCAAATTTCCCTGGGAATCTACCGTGAGGAGTTTACCGTGTTTCCGGGCCGATTTCCTGGCGGCATCCACCACCCTTTCTGTCACCACCCCGGTGCGGTAATCGGATATAAGCACGGCTTCCACCTGAGGGATAATCTCTTCTATGCGGGTAATGAGGGAATCCTCCACCTCTCCATTTACCGGACGGCGGTTTAACCGGTCTATCCGGGCGATTTGCTGGGGGAAGCGCAATGACCCCCGGGCCACTATCCGGGTCTTTACAGTGGTGGGACGGGAGGGGTCCGTAACCACACCGGAGGTATTGATACCCGCCTTTTCCAATTCCTTCAGGAGGATAGCTCCCTCTTCGTCCTCGCCCACCACGCCTACCTGATAAGCATATCCCTCCAAGGCTACCACGTTAGCCGCTGGATTAGCTGCTCCTCCGGGGATGAAACGCCGTCCCTCAAATTCAAGTACCGGTATAGGGGCCTCTCGGGAAAGCCGGGTGGCTTTCCCGAAGATGTATTCATCGAGAAATATGTCTCCTATTACCAGAACCTTCCGGCCCCGGAGGTCCGGAAGGTAACTCAATAACTTTCTTTTATCTTCCATTTTACATAACTGAGAGAGGTGTCGCTCTTAGTTGGAAAAACCCACCAGGCCCCTTACAGAAGGCCTTGTTTGGCACTATGCCAATGTGAGTTATAAGTGGAGTAGGCGTTCTCTAACGCCTTTTTGGTCTGCGCTAGAGAGCGCAGACCTCTCTTGTTTGGCGACTATGCCAATATGAGCGAAAGGTGTTTCCGTGCAGTGCCTTTGTTCTCAGGCGAAGG
>DRAO01000298.1 GCA_011041825.1 Chloroflexota bacterium | reverse complement strand
GCTTTATCTCCTCCCATACCATCGCTTGGTCCGGGGTAAGCTCAGGGGGAGGGCTCTCGGTGAACACCAACCCGGCCAAGGGGTCCCTGGCCTTCTCCTCGGAAATCAATTCTATCAACCCTGCTTCTTCGAGTTTACGCAGGTCTCGGAAATTGCACCCGGTCTCGGCGTAGAGGTCACCCACGGAGATGGGTTTGCCCTCGGCGTGTAGAAGCTGCAAGATTCGCTGGTAAACTTTGAGGCCCTGAAGCTCATCGGCCATTTGGAGGGCATCCTGGGGTGAAATCTCCAGCAACACCGAGGCCTCTTCTTCTACCACGTTTACAAGCCCCTTAGATTGCAGGGTGCGTATCACCGATGAGGGATTCTTTACCACTGAGGCCAGCTCCTCCTTCGGAAGGGGAGGAGGATGCTGGAGGAGGAACTCCAACGCTATGGCCTGAACAGGTGCCCGCTTACGGATGTTTTCCAGCATCTGCTGTAGCTCTCCCCTGGGGAGAGCGGGTAGCAGGAGCTTGCGGGGGGGCAGCAATCTCACTAGGCCTTTCTTTTCCATCCGTTTCAGGGTGGCCCTGGTGCATTTGGTAGCCTTGCATACTTCGCTCAAGGAGAGGAGAGGAGCCTTGGAATTGGCCAGGAATTTAAGCACATTGGCCTCCACGGACGGTCTTGCCAGGGGCTTTAATCCCTCACGCCATTTTTCCTCTCCGGCGGTCAGGACGGCATAGCGTGCTTGCCGAGGGGCCACCCTGGGCGGGCTCAAGAAGGGGCGACGGAAGACCAAACCTTTCCGGAGGAGTTTCCTCAAAGCCTTTTGCCACTCACGCCCGGGGAGGAACCGTTCGAGTTGGGTTAAGCGGAGGTTTCCATAACGCTGAAGGAGGGAGATGATGGCCCGTTCGGTTTCATCCAAGCTAGAGGGGATTTGGGCTTGGGGGTTCAATTCGATGATGCTCTGGGCCCTCCCTCCTATCCCGGGGGGGAGCATAAGGGTTAGGGCTTCATTCAGGGGAGCCAGGTAATAATCGCTTATCCATCGAGCCAGCGAGATCTGGTGGGGGAGGATGGAGATGTCCAAGACGGCGGCCAGGGGTTTCGTTTCCTCGACGGGAGAGGTGGTGGAGAAGTTCACAACCACTCCCTGAAGCAAGCGAGGCCCGAAAGGCACCATTACAATCTGTCCTAATTGAACCCGAGGGCGCATCTTTGGGGGTATAAAGTAGTGGAAGCTGGGGGGAGGTTCGCCCTTCCTCCGTTTCAGGGAGAGGTTAACTATTACCTCTGCGTAAACCTTTTCTTCCATTATTGGGTCTTGTTTAACCTGTGGTTAATCAGCCGGTTGGTGGACACCTTTCATATAGCCGGCTTATGCACGAATTCCATTCTCAGCGCTATTGGGTAGAGCTCCCTTTCCCGGAGCCTCTGGATTTGGAAAGCTCTTTCAAGGCCTGTTGGGCTTTTTGAGCGTAGACCGAGTCAGGGAAAAGCTCCATTGCCTGGTTAAAGCACTTCAACGCCCTGCCCCTTTGCCCGGCTTTCTTGTAGGCCATCCCTAAGTTGAAGAGGCAGGCCACTTCATTTTTGAGGCCCAGCTGGCTCCCGTGTTTATCCAATACCTCTTCCAATAGGGTAATGGCTTCTTCGACAGAACCCTTGCGTATGTTGGCCACAGAGATATTAATCCAGGCAACACAGCGGGTTACAGCATCGGGCCGCAGGCTCAGGGAAAGCCTGTAAAGGGATAAGGCTGGGCCAATATGCCCGGCATTCAGGAAGAAATTCCCCATATCCAGCAATATACGTGAACGCATAGTGATGAAATAAAGGATTATCAAGAAGGCGAGAGGGCTTACGGTCAAATTAAGCCCCCAGGAAACTCCGGCGAAAACCCCTGTTACCATTAAGGCTTCGGCAGCCAGTTGTCCGGATAGCCCTTGCCCTCGTATGTAACCGAGGCCCCCAAAAGCCAGGATGAACAGAAAACCCACCAGTAGTATCACTAACGCTGGGTGATACATCCTCCTCTCCGATGGCTTTACTTATAGAAGGCAGCCGCCATATATCCTACTACGCTGCTCAGGTCTCCAGTAACATCCCCCGAGTTGGCGTATTTGAGCACTCGGGCTTGGTTGGCTCCCAACTCCTTGGTAGCCAGCATCACCGTGATGATGGGCCCTCCGCCACAGGCCTCGGCTTTCCCCGAAGCTAACGCTTGGGCCAGGCCCTCGGGGTCATAATCCCTGACGTATTTGAGCACCACTTCATCTAGAGAGAGAGCCGTCCTGTAAGAGTAGAAATGGGAGAGGTCCGAGCTGGCTACCAGCACAGCTTTGTGGCCTTCCAAAGCCTCAGCGAGAGCCGAGGCCAGTTCCCGGCATCGGGGCAGGGAATGGTCACCCATCATTATGGGGACAAGCTTGAAGTTTCCCAGGACATATTGGAGGAAAGGGAGTTGTATCTCCAATGAATGCTCCTGATCCTGGCGCAGGAAGACCAGGGGCAATTTCTCGTCCAAAACTGAGAGGATGCCCTGTTCTATGGGGATTTGTCCAAGAGGTGTTTCGTAATAAGCCGCAGCCGTTACCGCATAGCCTTCAATGTAAATCCTATGGCTGGGGTAAACCACAGCCACTACATCCACTTCCCTGCCTTCAAGCTGCTTATACGCATAGGCAGCAACTTGACCCGAGTAGATATAACCTGCGTGAGGTGATATAAGGCCCACAAGCTGACCCGGCACCGGGGCCACATCTACTTTGCTGAAGAACTCTGCTATCATTTGGCGTAAAGCTCCGGGTTGGCCGGGGTACCAAGTTCCCGCAATTACTGGCTTCCGCACCCCTTCAAAATGCAACATTCTTTCCTCCCCATCCTGTAGGAATTGCTTATATGCCTTGATCCTCAGGGTACGCTCTTGGGGGCAAGACCTCCTCGCTTCAACTCCCATAATACCCTAAACGAGGGAGCCTGTCAAGGGAGGGGAGGGAAAAGCCTCCTCTCTAAAATCTGGTCATAGGAAAAACCATCCAGCTGAAGGTAGTATATAGCCGCATCTAACAGGGCTTCTTCCGGAACCAGGCCTATTATCTCACTGGAGGTCACGGCGACACCATAGCGGCTCGCTTCCCTGCGTATCATTTCCATAACCCGGTATATGGGGGTTTTGCGGTAATCGGTCAAGTTCATCGAGACCTGAGCTCGGCCCTTGACCAGCAGCCCCAAAGCCTTTACATAACGTAAGCCGCCACTGGAATGGCGGATTGCCCTGGCTATCTTCTTTGCCACTTCTACATCATCGGTATTCAAGTAAACGTTAAAGGCAATTAGAGGGGGGCGGGCGCCAATAGCTGTCGCTCCTGCTTTGCCGAGCTTAGCAGGCCCGAAATCGGGAGTTCGGTCAGGGTCGGTGGCGATGGTTTCCTTAAGGCCCTCGTATTCGCCTCGGCGGATGTAGGCCAGGTCTCGCCGCTCGGGCTTGATAGCAGCTTCTCCATAGAGGTAAACGGGAATCCCCAACTCCCTGCCCACCCGTTCCCCTAACTGGTGGGCTAAAGCTATGCAATCTTCCATAGTGACACCCCGGATGGGCACGAAAGGCACTACATCGGCGGCACCGATGCGGGGATGTTCCCCCCGGTGTTTGTCCATATCAATGAGCTGGGAGGCCGTTTTAATGGACCTAAATGCGGCTTCTTCCACAGCTTCGGGGCTGCCAACAAATGTTATCACCGAGCGGTTGTGGTCCGGGTCAGACTCTATATCTAATACCTGGACCCCTTTTACTTCGGCTATAGCTTGTGCTATGCGTTCAATTACTTCCTTTCGGCGGCCTTCGCTGAAGTTGGGCACGCACTCTATTATGCGTTCCATAGCGCCATTCCCTCCCTAGGATGGATTGCACAGAAGGAAGGGGCTATTTCTTCAACGGCGGAGCTGCCATTGAAGCTGGGGCTAAAAGCCCCGGCCTGAGCAGTGAAAGCCCGCTAGAAGCGGGCTAGCCAGGGCGCTTCCAGCGCCCTTTCTCTGCTTGGCCGGGAGCTTTGAGCTCCTGGCCCCTCCTCCGTTGGCGTTTATGCCAAGGGGCAACATTGCCAACCACGATTAAATGGAGTGCTACCTTCTGTGGGAGCCGCAAATCATTATACCACCAAGAGGAAAAGAATAGAAATTACCCTCAAAAGGCCTTTTTAACCTGCCTCGGGCAAAGGATGCTCATCAAATAAAATGGGTATGGTAATTTTTCAACACCCTCAGGAATGGTGCGGTTGCCTTTTTAAATGGTAACAGGTATAATATAAAATGTACAAGCGAGGCAGGGGGTGAGGATATGTCAGGCCATTCCAAGTGGGCAAATATAAAGCGGAGAAAAGCAGCCCAGGATGCCAAGCGAGGACAGCTCTTCACCAAACTGGGACGGGAGATAGAGATAGCTGCCCGTGAAGGCCCTGACCCTGAGACCAATTTCAAGCTTCGCCTGGTGATAGAGAAGGCCAAGCGGGCCAATATGCCTAAGGAGAACATAGAGCGGGCCATAAGGCGAGGTGCCGGGCTGGAGAAAGGCCGGGCCCTGGAGGAGTTTAACCTGGAAGGATATGGCCCTCAAGGGGTAGCTATGCTCGTCCATATCCTTACCGATAACCGCAACCGAGCCGTAGCCGATGTCCGACGGGTCTTTACCCGGCACGGAGGCAACTTGGGGGAGAGCGGCTGTGTCTCCTGGCTGTTTGAGCCCCGGGGCTACATAACCCTCTCGGTTGATGACCAGGACCCTGAGGAATTGGCTATGATCGCCATAGACGCTGGGGCTGATGATGTCCAAGTGAGCGATGATATGGTGGAAGTCTACACCACTGTGGAAGATTTCCAGTGGGTGAAAGAAGCTCTGGAGAAGCGGGGGCTTAAAATCGAGGCCGCACAGATTTCTATGGTCCCCAAGAGCCTGGTTTCCTTGGATGAAAAGGGCACATTTCAAAATATGAACCTGATAGAGGCCCTGGAAGAGTTGGACGATGTAACCGAAGTCTATTCCAACCTGGACATCTCTGATGAGATGATGAACAAATTTGAGGCGGAACGGGGAAGGTGAAGGTCCTGGGAATTGACCCTGGCTTAGCCATCACAGGTTATGGCCTGGTGGAGGGCAATGGAGAACTAAGCCTCCTTGCCTGCGGGGTTATAAACACCTCTGGTACAGACCCCTTGCCAACCAGGTTAAGGAAGTTGTATGAAGAGCTTAAGAGCCTGGTGGAGAAATTTTGCCCTGATGCTGTAGCGGTGGAAGAACTCTTCTTCTGCCGAAATGTGCGTACCGCTATTGCTGTAGGGCAAGCCCGAGGTGTGGCCCTCCTGGCCGTGGCTGAGGCTCAGGTTCCTCTCTTTGAGTATACCCCCCTTCAGGTTAAGCAAGCCCTTACTGGATATGGCCGTGCGGACAAGAAACAAATTCAGAATATGGTCTCCCTGCTCTTGGGCCTCAAGGCGCCTCCCAAGCCCGATGATGTGGCCGATGCCGTTGCCGTCGCCATCTGCCATATCCACCATAGCAAGATGGCCGCCTTGATATAAAGGGGGCGAAAATCATCCCACCGGGGCAGGGATTGTAATTCCGAGGTAGCAATGATAAGCAGCATCAAAGGCATCGTGGAGAAAAAGGGAAAGGATTTCCTGTTAGTGCGGGTGAACGGCCTTGGCTTCAAAGTATTTGTGCCCTCCTACCTGTTGGATGAAAGCATACACATCGGGGAAGAGGTGCGTCTGCTGACGTATCTGCACTTCAAGGAAAGTGAACTGGCCCTCTACGGCTTTGCCGAGGAAGAGGAGCTTTCCTTCTTTGAACTCCTTATCACAGTGCCGGGGGTGGGACCCAAGGCGGCCTTGGCTTTATTATCCCACCTCTCCCCCTCCGCCCTCCAGGAAGCCATCGCCTCCGAACGCCCGGAAATCCTCACGAGAGTGCCTGGCATTGGCTCCAAAACGGCCCGTAACATCGTCTTTCACCTGAAGGATAAGGTGCAAGCCGTGATGCCGGCCGCCGTACCTCCTGCCCTCGCCCGGGCCGATGAAGAGGTAATAGCGGCCTTGACCTCCCTCGGTTACAGCCTGGTAGAAGCTCAGAGGGCCGTTCAATCAATCCCACGGGAAGTAACGGAAGTCGAGGAACGGTTAAGGTTAGCATTGGCTTATTTTGCCTCTAAAGGGTAACGGAAACGTGCATACGAGATTTGTGCCTTTCTTCATCTCCATAGCTTTGCTGGATTGGCTATGCGTGGTTTTAATGCTCAATTACGTATGGCCAAATCCTCTTAGCTTTCAGGTTTTCCTGTTCTTGGTATTTATGGGGATTTTTGCTTCTGCAACTCCGTTTTATTATCACCTCGGGTTGCGTTTCCCCCGCCTTCAATCCCGCAAGGGTATATGGCCCCCTGTTAGACGGGGCTTTATCACGGCTTTTTATGGCTTCTCCTGCCTCTTATTGAAGGTGATGCAGGCCATAAATGGGATTATCGCTTTGTTACTTCTGGGTATATTCGTGATGCTGGAGCTTCTCTTCACCGTTCTTATAGATTGATTGGGCATTGAGGTGACTGCCCGGAAAACCACCCTTCTTGCGCTTAGCATCGGGCAGAACCGCCCCAATACACGGGGGAAATTACTCGAAGGAGGAGGTGAAGGATTATGGATATGGAAAGAGTAGCAAAGATGATGGAAGAAGTTGGCATCCCGGGCAGGGATGCCTATGAACTCCCCACCAGCACCAAGCGTTTCCCCGATGGTGCCTGGTACAGGATGGAAATCTCCGGTGTTGAACGCCCCCAGGTCCTCGAAGCGGTTATTGATGAAGCTCACAAGCGTAACATACCCATCCACCGTCTCATCTCCACAGTAATGGGGGCCACCCTGCTGGACAAGGAGGAACTCCGCACCTTTGCCCGATTGGCTGCCGAGGCCCGGATGGAGGTCATCATAACTCCGGGGCCTCGTTCCGGATGGGATGTGGGGCGCCAACTTGTGACACCGGAAGGCGGCTTCTCCGGCATCCGTTACAGGGGCTCCGACCAGCTCCGCTACGTTATCGCTGACATTATGCGATGCATCGAAATCGGTTTCCGGGGGTTCCTGGTGGTGGATGAGGGGCTTCTCTGGCTCCTAAACGAACTGAAGAAGAAAGGCGACATTCCCGAGGATGTGGTGTTTAAGGTGAGCATCTATGCCGGGCACGCCTCTGCTGCCGGAGGTAAAGTGCTCCAGATGCTTGGGGCAGGCACCTTTAACCCCCTTGGCGACCTCTCCCTCCCTCAGTTGGCCTCCATCCGGCAGGCCGTTGACATCCCGATGGACCTGCACATCTACCTCTCCGAATCCTTCGGCGGGTTCAATCGCTTCTATGAGGGGCCTGAGATGGCCCGGATATGTGCCCCTTGTTATTTCAAGATTGAACCTGGTACATCCCTGGCGGCAGGGGCTGGTGCTTGGTATAAGCCTTGGACCAGTCCTGATTTCCTGGCTCAAATGGCCCGGGAGAAGGTGAAGTATGCCCAGATAATCCACGAGATTATCCAGGAGAACTTCCCCGCAGCAAAGCTCTCCGATTGGGGTCCTGCCGATCTGGCGGTACCGAAGGTGTAATGAGGTGTGCTGAAAAAGTGCCACGCCATTTTGCTCAAGGGATTCCCCTGATGGGAGCTGGTTGAAAAGCGATTTTTGAAATGTTTTCTCGTGCAGGGGCTTCGCCCCTGCACGAGAAAACACCCCCTTTGATATGCGAAGCGGTTTCACCTTCCAGGTTTTTCAACACCAGGGTTAAACTTTTTAAGGCCGGGGCACTGATAGCCTTCCGCTTAATCGTGGTCACAATAAGGAGTGCTCAGAGCCATCCCATCTTCTTGTACAGGATGGCGAAATGGTGCACGGGGCCATGGCCCCCTCCAATGTGTAATTGAGCCCCGTAACGGAGGGCCTCGGTGAGGTATTCTTTTGCCCGCTTAACCGCTTCGGGCACATCAGCTCCCCTGGCCAGCCAGGCGGCAATGGCCGAGGCAAAAGAGCACCCGGTACCGTGAGTGTTACGGGTTTTAATGTGGGGGGCGGTGAATTCCCACCATCTCTCCCCATTGTAGAGCACATCAATGCTTATATCCCCTTCCAAATGTCCTCCTTTAACCACCACATAGGCAGGGCCCATCTCGTGGATTGTTACGGCAGCACGGCGCATATCATCCAGCGTTTTCACCGGAAACCCTACCAGAGCTTCGGCTTCAGGGAGGTTGGGGGTTACCACCATTGCCAGCGGGAACAACTCCTTTACCAGGGTCTCTTGGGCTTCCGGCCTTATGAGAGGGTCGCCGCTCTTGGCCCGCATTACCGGGTCCACCACCAAGTTAGGCAGGTTATACTGCTTGACCTTCTCGGCCACTGTGTGGATTATCTCCGAATTGGCCAGCATGCCCGTCTTCACGGCATCAACACCGATGTCTGTTACTACTGAATCAATTTGCTGAGCAACGAACGAGGCCGGCAGCTCATAGACGGCCTGAACCCCTAGGGTGTTCTGGGCCGTCAGGGCGGTTATGGCGCTCATACCGTATACCCCTAGGGCTGAAAAGGTCTTCAGGTCGGCTTGGATGCCTGCCCCTCCACCCGAATCTGAACCTGCTATCGTGAGCGCTCTCTTCATACTTTCCTCCCGTAGGTATATTTGCAGAACAAGCCCGCTGGGATTACAAAGCCCTGGCGGGCTCATTTTCAGCCCCCATAGGGGCTTCGTTGAACCACCCTGAAGCTTGGCTTTTCTTGCTGAGCGCCTCTTTATTATATCGGGAGAACCCCTTTTGTCAAAGCCGTTTGTGGGGAGGGCATCGAAAAAGCACCGTTCTCATTTTGCTTGATGAGCGTCTTCGCTCAAGGCAGGTTAAGAAGTTTCTTGAGGGCACTAGCCATCTGACACTTTTACGAAGCTGGGCTCAGAAATGGCCGGGAGCTGGAAGCTCCCGGCTAAGAATCTGGAAGCGGGTTGAAAACCCGCTAATCCTCAGCCGGTTTTCAACCGGCTT
>DRAO01000144.1 GCA_011041825.1 Chloroflexota bacterium | reverse complement strand
GGTGCTTACGGCTCCCTTCTGCCCCCTCGCTGGCTACCTGACCGAGTCTGTGCGTCAGGCAGCCCTGGGGGTCGAAGGCGTTTCGGAAGCTGAGGTGACCGTGCTCGATGAGCCTTGGAACCCAGAATGGATGTTGAAGAGAGAATAAATCTACCTTCCGATTAAAGGCATTGAGGTCCAGATGAAAGGAATGTACCCTATGCTCAGCGTTGAGGAAGCATTGGAAAAGGTTTTGAGAGCCTTCCACCCCTTGGAGCCTGAGGAGGTGGATATCCTCGATTCCCTAGGCCGAGTCCTGGCCGAAGACGTTTACGCTGACTTGAATATCCCTCCCCTCGATAACACCGCTATGGATGGCTATGCCGTCCGAGCCGAGGATACAAAAGGCGCCTCCCCCCAAAATCCCCGCCGTTTGCGGATTATCTATGAATTAGCCGCCGGTTACGTAAGTGAAAAGGCTGTGGAACCTGGCACAGCCATACGCATAATGACCGGAGCTCCCATCCCTCCCGGTGCTGATGCTGTGGTGCGCTTTGAGTATACCAGGAGGGAGGGAGACTGGGTTTACATTTTCAGGGAAGTGGAACCGGGTAAGGAAATCCGCAGGGCGGGGGAAGATGTGCGAAAGGGGGAACTCAAGCTTCGGTGGGGAACGGTCATAAGGCCGGCGGAAGTGGGGATGCTGGCTGCTTTGGGTAAGAGGAGGGTTAAAGTCATCCGCAGGCCTCGGGTCGCCATCCTCGCTACCGGAGATGAACTGGTGGATGTGGATGAAACCCCCGGCCTTGGTAAGATTCGCAACACTAATAGCTACTCCAATGCTGCCCAGGTCATCAAATATGGAGGCATCCCCATAATGCTGGGCATAGCCCGTGACCGAAAGGAAGAACTCTCGGCCAAGATAAAGGAAGGGATAGAGAGAGGAGCTGACCTCATTTTGACCTCCGGCGGGGTTTCCGTGGGGGATTTCGATGTGGTGAAGGAGGTGCTGGCCGCAGAAGGGGAGATGAGCTTCTGGCGGGTGAGGATGAAGCCCGGTAAGCCCCTGGCCTTCGGCCACATTGCCGGGGTGCCACTATTGGGGCTGCCAGGGAACCCGGTCTCAGTTATGGTGTCCTTTGAAATCTTCGCCCGCCCGGCCATCCTCAAGATGCAAGGCCGCACAAAATTGGATAAACCCACCGTTGAAGCCGTCCTCTTAGATGGGATAGAGGAGAAAGATGAGCGCCGCCATTACGTAAGAGTGATAATGGAAAGGAAGGGCGGAGAGTGGTATGCCCGGCTGACAGGGGCACAGGGGTCGGGCATCCTGACCTCAATGGTTAAAGCCAACGGTCTGGCTATAATCCCTGAGGACTGGAGCCGGGTAAAACCTGGAACTAAGGTAAAGGTGATGATGCTGGACTGGCCTGAGGAAATGGCGTAGAACAGCGCTTCACGCAAGGAGGAGGACGATGTCTCCTAAAACCGTAACCTTCAAAATCCCTGGGCCTAGGGAACAACTCGCCGCTCTGGGGCTCTCTGAGCAGGAGATAAAGCAATGCCTTGAGCTCATCAAGGCAAAATACGGCCCCCCTGATCAATTGACTCCTGGGGAATATACCATTGAGCTTCCGGAAGAAATCCCCGTCTACACATTTACCAATCAAGCTGTTATCACTGCCATCTATCGGGTAGCTGAGGAAGAGGGGAAAGAGGGCTGGGCCCTCCTCAAGCAAGCAGGGCTGACGCATCTTGTCCAGAACCGTTACAAGACCTACAGTGGCCCTCCCATTGACCAGCTAACAGGCTTAACTCTCCAGGAACGCCACCGATTAGCAGAGCTCCTAGGGTTAACCCTGCCCCCCATCCCTGAGGGGGTGGAGATTCCACCCATAATTCAGGTTGGCCCCATCCCCAATTGTGCCCCTGGCAGGGAGGGAAACCCCATAGATTTCATCGTCATCCATTATACTGCTGGCGGCAGCGCCAAGGGTACCATCTCCTGGTTCAAGAACCCGAGGGCCAGGGTTAGCGCCCATTACCTTTTAGCCCGGGATGGCACGATATTCCAGCTTGTCCAGGATGAAGATACGGCCTGGCATGCCGGAATCCCTCCTCGCAGGGGGCTTTCGGAAGAGGAGAACCTGGAGCGGGATCGAAGGCGGAAGTTAATCCGTCCCAACGAGAGGGGGATAGGGATAGAGATTGCCAACTGGGGCCCCTTGCGGAAGTCAGGGGAGGTTTTCTACACCTGGCTTAACAAGCCTTTCACGGGAGAAGCGATTAAGGCAGGCAGGCGTTACTGGGAGGCCTACACCGAGGCTCAGTATGAGAGCCTCATCAAGCTGGTGCGCTATCTGTGTCACAAGCATTCCATCCCTCCCGCCTACCCCCCTGAGGGTCCAGGCACTTATCATCAGGAAGCCGAAGCGTTAGCCCATTTTAGAGGGATTCTCGGACACTGCGCTTTGGATAACACCAAGCTGGACCCCGGCAAGCACTTCGATTGGGATAGGTTGATGGAAGGGATAACGGCATAAGGTCAGGTTATTTCCTCAGGTAATGGCGAAACCAGCATCAAGGGAATAGCCTTCCCTAAGAACAGCCTTAGAAGGAGGTGATGAGAGATGACGGAGAAAATGTTTGAAAGGATGATCCGGGCTGCCCGATTAGACGTGGAGCTTTTCAGGGAAGTCGAGGCCGATGCCAACCTCACCCAGGAGGCCTTAATAGTGGTTATCCTGGTTTCGGTACTGAGCGGCGTTGGCACCTTCCTCAACGTCCTCATCGGCCCTCGTGGGTTTGCAGCAGCCATCCTGGGTCTCATAATAGGCATAGTCCTCCCGATAATCGGTTACTTTGTCTGGGCTTTCGTGACCTACATCATCGGCGTAAATGTCTTCCAAGGCACCGCTGATTATGGGGAAATGCTCAGAACCATCGGTTATGCCTATAGCCCCCATGCTTTAAGCTTCTTCAAGTTCATCCCTTGCATAGGCCCCCTCATCACTTTGGCGGGAGCCATCTGGTCACTGGTGGCAGGGGTGGTAGCCATCCGAGAGGCCCTCGACTTTGATACCACCAAGGCCATAATCACCGTAATCATCGGCTGGATAGTGATGCTCATCATCTACGGCATCGTGGGGGCTGTGCTCGGCGTGGCTGGGCTGGGCCTTACGACCTTAACAAGGTAGTGGCCTTTGTGCGGCGGCAATGCCGCCGCACAAAGGCTTATCGCTCTTCTGAGGAGGTGGAGGATGAAGACCGAATCATTCCATGGCAGGGACTTCATAACTTTACTGGATTGGAGCCGTGAGGAAATCGAAACCATACTTGATGTGGCCCTCGACCTGAAGAGGCGTTTTGCCCTAGGTGAACCCCACGACCATCTCCTGCGTGGGAAAACCCTGTTTATGATTTTCTACAATATGTCCCTGCGGACCCGCAACTCCTTTGAAGCCGGTATGACCCAGCTTGGCGGGCATGCCCACTTCCTTGAGCCTGGCAAAATCTACACCCCCGCCCTTCCGGGCAAGGAGGTGGCCTACACCACCGAACGGGTCTCCGATGTAGCCCGTGTGCTGTCCCGGATGGGGCACGCCATCGCCATCCGCTGCTATGGCGACCCGGTGGATTGGGTCTACGGGGCTGCCAACGAGATGATTCGCAACTTCGCCTATTGGGCCGACATCCCCGTCCTCAATATGGAATGCGACAAGTATCACCCCTTCCAGGCCCTGGCCGACATCCTCACCGTCAAGGAGAAGTTCGGCGGCTTTTCGGGTGTGAAGTTCGTGATGAGCTGGGCCTATTCCCCCAGCATTCACAAGCCCAGAGCGGTGCCTCAATCGGCCATCATTGCAGCCACAATGATGGGGATGGATGTGGTGCTGGCTCACCCCAAAGGCTTTGAGCTCGACCCGGAGGTCATCAAAGCGTGCGAGGAGAATGCCAGGCGCTATGGCGGTTCCTTCGAGGTTGTCAACGATATGGAAGAAGCCTTCCGTGGAGCTCACGTGGTCTACCCCAAATCCTGGGCTGCCGTGCCGATGTTCAAGCCTCCGGTGGGCGAAGACAGCCCCGAAAAGGCCAGAGAGCTCTTCGAGGCCAATAAAGACTGGATTTGCGATGTCGAGAAGATGAACCTGGCCCATCCCGAGGCCATCTATATGCACTGCCTTCCTTGCGACCGAGGCTTCGAGGTCACCGATGAAGTGATTGACAAGACCGAAGGCCCCGGCTGGCGTTCGGTGGTCTTCGACGAAGCCGAGAACCGCCTGCACGTTCAGAAGGCGGTGATGGCGCTGGTGATGCGGTGAACTCCAACTCACGGGTGGGGATGTCTCCCAGCGTGATGGACCACACTTATGCTAGCAAACCCGTCTACCGGTTGGCGACACTGCCCTGGGGTGGCAGCCACACGCACCTCGACCCCCAGGGCTTTTTCTATGTCCTCCACAGTCATATCGTCCAGGGTGAGCTTGCCCTCGGCATCGAACATCGCACGGGGGAGCACCAGCGTCTCGGTGGCGATTTTGCCCCGTAAAGCCTCCACCACGTCCTGGCCCGTCAGAAGCCCCGACACCGTAACCATAGGGCCGAAGAAGCGGTTTTCCACTGCCACCACCTCCACCTCGGCCCCGGTCACGGCGGAGAACTCCTCCATCACCTGGCGGATAAGGGGATACGGCATCGTCCCGCAGACCACGGTGGCTTCCAGCGTGGTGGGACGGAGGCCAGCTTTTTCTGATTCCCAATCTTCCAAGAATGCCCTCGCCAGGCCCACGCCGTTTTCCAATTGAGGGAAGCCATCGTATTCCTCGGCGGCGGGGAGGGGCAAATCGCACATAAAGTACCACTCATCGGATAGGTACACCAGGCCGATCTCATAGAATTTGCGGAAATGGGCCTGGTATGCAATCACCTGGGCCACAACCTCTTTCGCTTCAGAAGGAGAGTATGGGCGTATCCCGTGGCGCTGGAAGCGGGTTACCCCCACAGGCACCACGGCGATGGATTGGACGGTCGGGTAGAGAGCGGATAAATCCTCTATGGTGCGCTTCAGGTGGGGTCCATCGTTGCGCCCTGGGATGAGCACAATTTGGGTGTGGACTTCAATGCCCAGTTCACCAAGACGCCGGATTTGCTCCAAGACATCCGGGGCATCGGGGTTGCCCAGCAGCTCCCGCCGCAGGTTCAGGTCGGTGCTGTGGACGGAGACGTAGAGGGGGCTGAGGCGTTGTTCTGCCAGCCTTTCCCAGTCCTCTTCCGTGAGATTGGTCAGGGTGATGAAGTTCCCAAAGAGGAAGGAATAGCGGTAATCGTCATCTTTCACATAGAGGCTTTTCCGCATCCCCGGCGGCATCTGGTTGACGAAGCAGAATTCGCACCGATTGTTACACCACCTGATGCCGTCGAAGACGGGTTCGGCGAATTCCACTCCCCATTCTTCGCCATATTCCCTCTGGGCCTTCAGGGTGAAACGGCGACCTTCCCGTTCTATCAGGAGCTCCATCTCTTCTTCGGAGCCGTAGAAGCGGAAGTCAATCACATCCCGCAGGGGATGGTCGTTTATGGCAATGAGGCGGTCGCCTGGCCTCAGGCCAAGCCTTGCGGCCAGCTTCCCCGGCTCGATGTGCTCGATTAGGCCACCCGGCGAGCCGGGAGAGGAAGAGGCTTCCGGACAATGGCCTCGCCATTGCTTTTTCATAGCGATTCTTTCCCCACAAAGAGAATAAGGCGCTTCTTCGACAGCGGTTTCACCGCCGTCGAAGGAGAACACCTCTCTTAGATAAGCTACCTCCTCGCTAAAAGCCAATGGAGATTTCCTGGGGGTCCACGTGGTCATTGAAAGGCTCTATCCGCACGTCTTCGTGGATAAGCCCGGCCCAGAAATGGATGGGATTACGGGGCGGTTTGTGGACGATACGGATGCCCCCGGTAACGGTGGAGCGCTGTCCGGGCATAAGGAAGCGGTATTCCCTGCCATTTATCACCCTTACCTCACAATCATCCCCACATACGGCCCAGCGGAAAGGATAAGGCCGTCCGCTGGAATTGGTCTCAAAATCAATGCCCACCCGCCAGACACCGGGCTCTTCGTACCAGCCGAGGGTGTTGAAGTTTTGAGTGCTCTTGTAGATTGTCCCGGGTGGAGGGCCGCTGGTGCGAATGGGCACGGCTCCGAAGTTCTCCACCGTAAGCGTGAAATACAGAGTAGCCCCCAGAGGCACGATT
The DNA here is from genome assembly GCA_011041825.1 of Chloroflexota bacterium. GTDB lineage: Bacteria > Chloroflexota > Anaerolineae > SpSt-600 > SpSt-600 > HyVt-206. Next base: position 2,856 of record DRAO01000144.1, on the reverse strand, counting down.
TTGGGGTAAAATTGCACATCGGCGTTGAGGATGTCGGCTCGGGGGACACCTCCTTCTTTGATTACCAGGGTGGCGGTTACAACGGTGCGATTCCCTACTTTGTCCTGGGCTTCCGCCACCACCAAGTAAGTCCCATCGGGAGGGGGCTCAGCCCCCAGGTCAACCCCGCCCTCGTAATCGTAAAGGTGTATGCCGGGTTCGCCAGGCTTTACATCCCGCTCTTTCTCCACAAGGGGATAACGCCTCCCCTCGGGGTCTATTAAATATACGTGGGTCTCGGCTGGCTTCGTCAGGTAGTAAAGTATGGTAACCCGGTCATCCAGGCCATCCTGATTTGGGGTGAATTCAGAGGGGTATACCGAGAAGTTACGCAATTCGGGAGGGGTGGTATCGGCATCGGTGATGAGGAGGGTGCCTTGAGCCTTCTCAGTGCGCCCGTAATCATCGGTAGCCTCTATCACCCAGGTGTAATTCCCATCTGGGAGCATCCTGCCCTGCACCACTCCTCCGAAATAGACGGTGTACTCCCCGATGGAACGCCTCTTTTCCCTGCGGAAATAATGGGGTTGGCCGCTTTCGTCTATGAAGTATATGGAAACCCACGCATTACGGTTCAGGCGGTAGTTTATCACCGCCACATCAGTGCTCCCATCGGCATTGGGGGTAATGTGTTCAGGCCAGACTTTAGCATCGGTCAGGAGCGGTGTAAGGCCACAGGTGTTCACCATCGGCAGCAAGCTTATCGCCACCACCAACCCCAGAAAGCCCGGCCTGCGCAACAGGCCGGGGAGGGCTATCCCACAAATTCCCTTCTGTGCAACCAGGTGCAGGATTTTCTTCAGCATAACCGTCACCTCGCTGATAATACTAACAGGATTGCCAATCCCATCCCTATGGCCAGGTAATCCACCCACTTAAAGGCATACTCCCTGTAAAAAGTGCGCCCTGGCCTGCCGAAGCCCCTGGATTCCATCGCCATAGCCAATTCGTCGGCCAGGGAGAAGCTGCTGACCATAATGGGCACTAACAGGGCCGGGTAATACCGAAGCCCCCTTAGGCTGAATTCCACAGGGATGCCCCGGGAGCGCTGGGCATCAATCACATTTCTCACCTTGCGCTGGATGACCGGGACGAATTCCATCGCCGTGGTCAGGATGAAGGCGAACACGTATGGCACCCCCATCTTCACCAACGCCCCGGCCAGGTCTTCGGGAAGGGTGGTCTGAAAGAAGATGAAGAAAGCGCTTACCACACAGAGGAGCCTCATCCCCACCTGCAAGGTTATCTGAGGACCGAAACTCACCAGGGAGATAAGGAGGGCTATCGCCAGCATAGGCCCCGTCATTTTAAGGGTGCGGAGCCACTGCCGGGTTAATTTCCTAAGCCATATCATACTGAAGGCCAATACCAGGGCCACGGCTAGCACGCTGAGCTGTTTTTCAAGCACCACTATTATTGTGTAAACCGCAACGAGGAACAACTTTGTCCTTGGGTCCATAAGGAACCGTGCCTTATCATCTCTTGATGGTGTTGAACACAACAACGCTGGAAATCCCCCTAGCTTTTGGAATCCGAAGTTTGGAATCCGAAGGTGGAATCGCTACCTCCACACTCCCGGGATAGGCTCTCCGCAATACTCGCACTTCCCATCCACGATGTGGTTTTCCAGGACGGCAAAGCCATAACGCTTGATGAGCACTTTACCACATTGAGGGCAATAGGTGTTATCCCCTGGATGGCCGGGCACGTTGCCGATGTAGGCAAATTTGATGCCCTCTTCCATAGCGATTTCACGGGCCCTCTCCAAAGTTGTCACCGGTGTAGGTGGCAGGTGCTTGAGTTTGTACATCGGGTAGAACCGGGAGAAGTGAGTGGGTACATCTGGCCCCAGGTTCTCCACAATCCAGCGACACAGCCCCCTTATGTGCTCTTCAGCATCATTGAGGGTGGGGATTACCAGGTTCACTATCTCCAGGTGCACGCCGGAATCGTGGATTATCTTCATCGTGTCCAGGACCGGTTGGAGGGTGGCGGAGCACACCTTCCGGTAGAATTCTTCGCTAAACCCCTTGAAGTCAATCTTGATGGCATCCACAACCCGACACAGCTGGCGCACCGGTTCGGGGTTCATATATCCGGCACTTACCACCACGCACCGGATGCCTTTGGGCCTGGCAAGGCGGGCTATGTCCACCATATACTCGTAGAATATGGTAGGCTCGGTGTAGGTGAAGGCTATGGAAGTGCTTCCCGCCCTCTGGGCTAATTCCACTATTGCCTCCGGGGGCAATTCGTAATTTCTGGTTTTCTCAGGTGGCGCTTGGGAGATAACCCAGTTCTGGCAATATAAGCAGTGCAGGTTGCACCCTGCCGTAGCCAGAGAAAGGGCCATCGTTCCAGGCAGAAAGTGATAGAAAGGCTTCTTCTCAATAGGGTCATTGTGCACGGCGCAGGGGTTGCCGTAGACCATAGTATAGAGTTTCCCTCCCCTGTTTTCCCTCACCCGACAATCCCCTCGATGTCCTTCGGAAATCATACACCCTTTGGGGCAAAGCCTGCATTTAACATAATTGCCCTGATGGGGGATGTGGCAGTAAAGGGTTCGGGAAGGTTCCGCTGGACTGTGGCACTCGGTGCAATTTATGGTCTCATTGCCCCCTCGGATATAGTAGAAGGCTTCCCGGGCATAGGGAGGCAAAGCGGTCTGGGCCTTCCCCCGGGCAATCCTGTAAGCCTCGCCGAGCAAGGGGGCAAAGCTCAAAGCTCCCAATGCCTTCAACACCCCTTTTATAAACTTCCGCCTGGTCACCATCCCTTTAACCCCCGCTTATCACTCAATTAAGCGCTGCTTTTGAT
>DRAO01000008.1 GCA_011041825.1 Chloroflexota bacterium | reverse complement strand
CCTCCCCCTTCCCCCTCTTGAGGGCATTCACAAAAGACCACCGATGTCAAAGGCGTAAGAGGTCATGATGCCGCCAAGAAAATCAAAGGGCGAAAGCGAGATTTGTTGGTAGACACCTTAGGTCTGGTTCTGGTGGCTTTGGTGCATCCGGCCGATGTTCAAGACCGGGATGGAGCCGAAGAAGTTTTGAGCAAAGCCAAGGAGATTTATCAGCGCCTTCGCCAATTTTCAGACACGCTCTTAGATTGACAAAAGTTCCCGGTGCGTATATAATGTTAAGTGCTAAATGGGGATGAAGTGGGTTCGACGGGGAACGGAAGTCCTGGATGGCAAGCCGAGGTGCCCCAACCTCGTAAAACAGGGGTGATTAACAAAAAAGTGCCGACTATGCTGCTGTTCCTATGGCCGCCTAAAAGATAGCGGCCACGCTCGCCTCCGCCTTGCCCCGACGGGTGGGGGAGGGAGCGCCAGAGAGTTCGGGGTGCGGTAACCTGACGCCGATAGGGTTACCTAAGGGAGTATCGGCTGGCCTGAAGTGCACCCTGTCGGCCGGGGGCGCTTCAGGCGAGAGGTAAAAGGCCGACTAAGCTTGTAAACCATCCAGGGCGGAGTTCTCTGGACGCGGGTTCGACTCCCGCCATCTCCACTTTTCCTTCTCAGGCAATGCCATTGGGCATTGCCTAATTTGCTTTAACCTTTTGCCTTAGAGGGAAGTTCCGCCGTCAAAGAACAAATTCTCTCAGGGCCTGACAAAGCTGCTCCTGAAAAATAGCCCTCTCTTAGGAGATCAGGATTTTTATGGAAGAATTTGAAGCTGTTCTGGAAGACATCAGGTGGGCTGTGGAGCGGGTTTTCAGAGTGGAAAGCATAACCCGCCTGGCCCAACCACCTGGAGCCCTGCGTTTCCGGGGTCGCCTTCTCTATGAATCTAAAAAGGCTTATGAGCTCCTGAGCCGTGAATTAAGGCGTCTCGGGTATACTCCCCTCTTCCGAAAGGATGAGGAAGGCCAGAGCATCCTGGTCATTCCCGGTGTCATAGAAGAAACACCTTCTAACAAAGTTTTGAGCATCGTTCTCTTCGCCTTCACAGCCCTTTCGGTGTTCTTCGTAGGCCTCCTTATGGATGAACGCCCCAACCCGGTGTCAGGCGCATTGTTTGCCATCGCTCTGCTTGGGAGCTTGCTGGCCCACGAGATGGGCCATTATTTTGTAGCTCGACTGTACGGTTCCCAGGTGAGCTTGCCCTATTTCATCCCGATGCCCCTGAGCCCCTTCGGGACGATGGGAGCCGTCATAAGGATGAAATCCCCTCCCCTCAACCGGCAAACCCTGATGTACATCGGTGCAGCTGGTCCTCTGGCGGGACTTATCGTAGGCTTGCCTATGCTCATCATAGGGTTAACCCTCTCAAATGTTGAGCCATTGCCTGCCCACGGCCCCTTCTATATGGAAGGCAACTCCATCCTGTATGCCCTTATAAAATACCTGATCTTCGGCAGATTCCTCCCCTCAGAGGGAATGGATGTATTTCTACATCCAATGGCTTTCGCTGGCTGGGTAAGCATTATGGTCACGGGGTTAAACTTAATCCCTGCAGGACAGCTGGATGGCGGACACATAGCCTATGCCGTGCTCGGTAAAAAGGCTCGCTTTCTCACCTTGCTCATCATCATCGGCCTCCTGATATTGGGTTTCTTCTGGAACGGGTGGTTCCTGTGGGCTATACTGGTGGCTGTATTTGGGCGCTATCACGCCAGGCCTCTGGATGAGATCACCCCCCTGGAACCCAAACATTATCTGATGGCTTTGATGATGCTTATCATCTTTGCCCTTATCTTCACACCAAAACCTTTAGTAGTGGTACCTTAACTTGAGCTTTTGTGGAGCAAGGGGGTATAATCTGGCGCAGGGAGGTGATATAAGGGTGAGTCCCCGCACAAAGCGTTCCTCTCGCACCAAAACCATTGATGCCTGGATAGAAGGTTTGTGCGTATTGCTCTTGGCTTTCTTCCTGGTGGCTAGCTTATACACTGCCTTTATGTTTTACCTCACGGTAAAGACCTGGGCCGCCAGTTATGGGCAGTCCAGCTCCTTAGCCCCTTCAGTAATAAAGGGGGTGGTCAATCCCGCCCCCATCCCTGAGAACAACCAGGAAGTGAGAGAGGTCCTGGCTCTTCCCGATATTAAGAAAGGGGAACGCATAAATGTGCTCCTCTTGGGGGTTGACCAGAGGCCAAATGAGAAAGGCCCCTGTCGTACCGATACCATCATCCTGCTCACCTTAGACCCTGCTTCCAAAACCGCAGGTATGCTGTCCATCCCTCGTGACCTTTGGGTTCCCATTCCAGGCTTTGGGGAAGGGCGCATTAACACGGCCAATTACTTGGGCGACCGCTATAATTACCCTGGCGGAGGGCCTGCCCTCGCCAAGAAAACTGTCCAATATAACTTTGGCATCCCTGTGCATTACTATGTGCGCATAAACTTTGAGGGGTTCAAGAGAATCATTGATTTAATCGGGGGGATTGACATCTACGTGGAGAAGGACATCAACGACCCCACCTTCCCTGCCTATGAAGGCGATGGCTACGACCCGTTGTACATCCCTGCTGGCTGGCACCATATGGATGGGGAACTGGCCCTCAAATACGCTCGTACCCGCCACGGTTCCTCGGATTTCGACCGGGCTCGACGCCAGCAACAGGTGATTATGGCCGTGCGGGACAAAGTCCTGAAGCTAAATATGCTCCCGAAGCTCCTGCCCAAGCTGCCCCAGCTGCTTCAGAACCTCTCGGATTCCATTCAAACGGATATGCCCGTGGAAGTAATGATGGACCTGGTGCCGGTGGTGAAGGAAATAGAACCTCAGAACATAAGGAGGGCCGTCATAGACCAGTCTATGACCATAAGGCATATCACGCCTGCTGGGGCAGATGTCCTCATACCGGTTCGGGAGAAAATCCGCCCCCTCATAGATGAACTCTTTGCTACCCCTACACCTGTTATAGAAGAGCCAGTGCTGGAGGAGATAGAGGAGCAGCAGCGCCTCAGCGCAGAAGGAGCTAAGATCATCGTCCAGAACGGAACTGAACGGGAGGAATTGGCTGCCAAAGTAACGCAGTTCCTTATCGAACAGGGCTACCAGGTGGTGGCCTACGGCCCCGCTGACCGCACGGATTATGAGCACACCGTCATAATAAACTACACCGATAAGACCTATACCCTGGAACAATTGGCCCTTCTCTTCAATGTGCGACCTGAGGAAATTCGCTTCAGCCCGGTGAATCAGGATAACGTTGACATACGGGTCATCGTAGGGAACGATTTCCACTTCCCTAATGACAAGTGAACAAGGGGGATTTGGCAGGGAAATTACCAGGGGTGTCGCCCGTGCCGGAGCCTCCACAGCACCCCGACCGGGTACCCTATCATCTTGGCTACGTCTCCCGTCACCCGGATGATGGGCACCCACAGGCAGGCCAGTAGCTTCTCGCCCAGGGATAGCCCTTCCATCATCTTCCACAACCGTTGATAGGGCCTGCGCAGATACAGGGCAGCTCCCACCGGGAAGCCGAGCCACCACAGGGGATGCACCTTTAAACCCAGCAGCGTCAGCAGCGGCACCAGCACCAAATATGTGGAGTACCTGATGGCGTGCCTCAGACGCCAGAGGTCAGCTTTGCCATCACCCCGGGCATAGCGGTAATATTGGATGAAGAAATCCCGCAGGTTAGTCCGGGGTTTGAAATAGGCTATTGCCTCAGGGACGAAGGGGAAAGGGCCATAGAGACGGCGGAGCTTAAAATCAAAGATTAAATCCTCACAGTAATCCAACCATTCGGGGTAACCGCCTGCTTTCTCCCAAGCTTCCTTTAGAAAAGCTACAGACCGGCTGGAAGGGAGGAACTTCCGGGGTTCAATATCGCTTAGGTGAGGGAGCACGGTAGCCCCCATAGCTGTCTCGAAGGCACCTTCTACATCGGGCAGGAAGAAGCCGCTTACTACAACCGCACCTTCCTTGAAGGGCCGGGTGATGGCTTCCAACCAGTTGGGAACCAGCCGGACACCAGCATCGGTTGAGGCGATGATTTCGCCCTTGGCCATCCGGATGGCTATGTTGCGCCCTTGTGATATATTCGTCCCCGGTTCCACCACGAGCTTGATTGGCAGCGTGCCCTCATAAGAGCGGATTATCTGTGTTGTCTTATCGGTGGAGCCCCCATCCACGATGATGATTTCATCCGGCTGTATGGTTTGAGCTTTGAGGGAATCGAGGAGCTTACCGATAGTGCGTTCTTCGTTTTTGACGGTTATGATAACCGAGACTTTCATAATTCCCTTCCCACAATCTCTTTTACGCAGCAGAGGATAACAGGTTTGCGTTATTTGCACAAGAGCGAACAAATATTGTGAAGCGAGGCACCTATGAAGTCCCGACGCTGGAGCATTCTGATAGTGCTCATCCTGTTAAATTACCTGGTTTTTGCCAACCTCTTTAACCTGGTCCTTTCGGGGAAGCGGGTGACTCCCACCCCCACCCGCACGCCAAAACCCACTTACACGCCGGGCTTAATGCTTGAGATAATAACGCCGACGCCCCTACCCGCATCCTCTTTTAGGTCCACACAACCAACCACCTCGACCTTTCGCATTCACGTTGTCCAGCAGGGAGAGACGCTGGCTGTCATAGCTCAGAAGTATGGGGTTACGGTAGAAGCTATCCTTAAGGCCAATGACTTGGAAAAGCCCGAATCCCTTTACCCGGGTCAGACCTTGCGAATTCCCTATTAAGCCCACCCGCCAGGCGATGGGTAGCTCCACATTTAATCGTGGTCACATAAAAAGTGGGGTTTTGTCCCAAAAAGAGAGGTGTTTTTGTGGGCAACGGCTTCGTCGTTGCCCACAAAAACTCTCCCTTTTCTTCTTTTTTGCTCCCACCGTGGGGCAACATTGCCAACCACGGTTAAATGTACTACCGGGCGATGAATCACCTGGCTGAAAAGCCTTAAAGCCGGTTGAAAACCGGCTGAGGATTAGCGGGTTTTTAACTCGCTTCCAGATTCTTAGCCGGGAGCTTCTAGCTTTTTCACGATTATGGAACTTAACTCCATAGGTGGCAGGTATTCGCCACCTGTACCTCGCCGCATCTTCAAGAAGAGCCGGTACTTGCCTGCCGCCATATCCCTCGGCAAGAAGAGGTCAAACTGGGCCCGCACGATTTCCCCCTGCTCCCATAAAGTAGTGGGATATTGAATTCCTGCGGCAGGAGCCTCCACGGAAGCTATCTCCCCGTTGGCGCCTACCAGGCTTAAACTCACGAACCATTCATCCTGAGGTTTCAGCTCCGCCCGCCAATAGAGGTTCACCTGAACTATATCCCCAGGGTTGATAGGGGCATCAGGTTTATATTCAAAGCCCCGCTTGTATACATCGTAGCCCAGCAATTCCAAGGGGCCAAAGCGTGCCTTTCGCTCATTCTGGATTCCCAAGGCTTCCAGGGGAGGCCAATGTGCTGGCCTGGTGACTTCTACAGTGCTTATCTCGATGTGGTCACCGTTAACCCCGTGTCCCTTTACCTCCAATCGCTGGCCTGTATTGGCATCATACATAGCTAGGATAAGCAGGTAGTGCCCTGGTGGGGTCCCCGGCCTCACCATAACACCGATGTTGTCTACGACGACCTCCCCCGGCTGCCAGGTATTGGTGGGCCGCCTTCCTCCCTCAGGCTCAGCATCATATTGAGCCGCCACCTGGTTATTCTCATTTAGCAATTGCACCGTGACCTTGTACCGCCTATCGGTTTCCCGCTCCGCCTGCCAAGTGAGCATCACAGGCAGGACCCCTCCGCTTTCAACCTTTTGAGCCCCCACCACGTATCCTGTAAGCCGAAACAGGCTTGGTGAGCCGAATTGCCATCCATGTTCTTCGCCGGAGGCAAAGGGAGCCTCCAACTCAGGCACAGTGTATATGGCGAAACGGACATTGCCCTTCCATTCCTCACTAACTTTGAAGGCTTTCCGCTCAAGCCAATTCTCCACTATGCCATCGGGGTCGGCTTCATTGGTAGCCCAGAAAAGGGCGAAAATATGCCCCGGGTGAGAGGTTATGAGAGCCAGCTCTTCCTCCAAGTTCTCCCGCTTGGGGGGCCTCTCCCTGGGCAGGGGATAAATGGGGAGGTTGCCCCGATAGTAATAGCGGAATACCTCCTCCTGGCCAGGAGCATCGAGGATTATGGCGTCCCCGGGTCGCTCTACGGCTTCTATGTAATGAGCCATACCCCTGTAGTCATCCTTGGTGAAATCGAAGTAAAGCACCCGCAGCGAAAGGGAGAAAGCCAGGATTACCCCCATCAAAATCGCCGTTCCCATAAGCCTTGCCAGCCATCTACCAATGGGGGAGCTTGCCTCCCCAAAGGATGCGATGCCCATCGCCACCAAGATGCAAAATGCCGGTGAAGCGACGAGGAGAAACTTCAGATATGCCCCCCGGAAGAGGCCCAAAGCCAGCATCATCGCCAAAGGGGCTAGCAGCCACATCCCTAACACGGACACTGCACGGTAATTTTTGCGGAACCGTAGGACCACCCCGGCCACCACGGTCAATCCGATGAGAAGATAAAGCCAAGCCACGCCAGGAGCAACCGGACCTAAGATTAAAACCCTGGCTGCCTCCCTCAATGCCGTTAGGGCATCGTATTCCCTGATGGCAGGCCACGAGGAAAGCCGCCTGTAAGCCACTGGCATCCAAGGTGCATAGAGAAACAGGGCTAGACCTTGGAGCCCTAGCCATCCGAGGACATACCGGCGCAGCCCCATCCGCCTCCTGAACCCATTGGCCACAAGCATCACCAAGAAGGCGAGGTTTTCCACCCCCAGCATCAAGGGAAAAGAATAATGGGAATAGAACCCGGCAGCCGTGGAGAGCACATAAAGCCCTCCTCCTACCGGGCTCTCCTTCCTCCACCACTGCAAAGCTGCCAGCAGGGATATGCTTGCTAGCAGAGCTACCAGGATGTACATCCGGGCTTCCTGAGAATAATAGATCTGGAAGGGGCAAAAAGCGGCTAAGAGCATAGCGCCAACGGCTACCTTTTCCCCTAAAAGCTCCTTCCCCAGGGCATAAACCACCGCCACCAGGAGAAGGCCGATAAAAGCTGAGAGAGACCGGAGAGCCCATTCTGAAATCCCCAGAAGACCTGCCCATAACCTGAGAATCCAATAATAGAGGGGAGGGTGAATATCAGCAGCGGAGTGGAGAGCTATAGAGGGCAAATCCCTGAGGGCCATTGCGGCACTATTGCCCTCATCGGCCCAGAGGCTTTGGGCATCAAGCCTGTAGAGTCGGAGGGCAAATGCCATCCATAAAAACAGCGCTATCAGCAGAAATCTGCAAGCTATCTGGTATATGCTCCCTTCAGAGCGCAATTTGAACAAGCCGGTAACTCCTTCTGCCCCTGTCAATCTTCCTAAGGTAGAGGAACTTGAAAAGCCCTTTCGCTGAGGCTTTCAATTTTGCCTCCAATTATAGCACGGCTCCCCTTTAAGGGCAAAGAGCTGGGGCTTAGTGGTTCCTGTGCTTGCCCTTTTTTCTTCTCCGGGCTATAATGAATGCGAGGTTGCCCTCCCGTTAAGGGAGGGTTCTTCTCTCCAGTAAAGCCCTTAAAAATGGAGGGAATCAAATCCTATGGAAGGGGTAAGCGCAGCTATCCTGGCAGGAGGACTTAGCACCCGAATGGGGGTCAACAAGGCCCTCATCATCTACAAGGGTAAGCCTCTTATCGAACGCCCCCTTGCCAAGCTTAAGAATTTAACCTCAGATGTGCTCATTGTCTCCAAGACACCAGGGCTTTATGTTTACCCCGGTGTCAGGTCAGTAGCCGATGTTATGCCTCGGCATAGTGCTCTCATTGGGATTTGCTCCGCACTTCACGCTGCCAGAGAAAAGTACTGCCTGGTGGTGGCTTGCGATATGCCTTTCCTTAATTTGGACTTGCTGCGTTACCTGATAGCCCTAGCCCCCTATCATGATGTGGTTATGCCCGTTTTGAGAAAGGGCCCGGAACCGCTCCATGCCGTGTACTCCAAGGAGTGCCTACCGGCCATCGAGAAATTGATTGCCAAAGGGGAGGACAAGATCGTGGAATTCCTGCCCTGGGTTAAAGTCCGGTATGTGGATGAAGATGTCATCCGCTTCTTCGACCCAACCCTCACGTCCTTTGTGAATATAAATACTCCAAAGGATTTGAGGAAAATACGGACGAATTCCAAAGCTTAAGGAGGTCATATGAGAGAGGTCACTGTTGCCCTTGTGCAAATGCAACCCAAAATCGGGGAACAGGAAGAGAACCTTGCTAAAATGGCTGAATTTGTAAAGCGCATCTGCTTGGAACAAAAGACGGATTTAATAATCTTTCCCGAACTTGTGACCACTGGGTACGAATGCGGAGTGCGCTTTACTGAACTAGCCGAACGGGTGCCGGGTCACACCGTTAACTTCCTCGCCCAGAGGGCTTCTGAATTTAACGTCCACATCCTGTTTGGAATGCCCCTTAAGGAAAAAGTGGAGAGCATCATCTACAATGCTGCTGTCCTCATAGGCCCCGATGGTGAAGTCATCGGCGATTACCGGAAGGTACACCTTAAAGGCGAGGAACGGATGGCATTCCGCCCGGGGTACCGTTATCCAGTCCTGGAGACAGGTTTTGGCCTGGTGGGGATTATGATTGGGTGGGATTTAGCTTTCCCCGAAGTCGCCCGCTCACTGACCTTAAACGGAGCAGAGCTATTGTGCGTGTTGGCTAATTGGGAAGCCAAGGCGATGGCGGAGTGGAACACCTATGTAATGGCCCGGGCTTACGAAAATTCCATTTTTGTAGCTGCTGTCAACCGAGTAGGGGAAGATTACACTTACTCCTTCGGCGGCGGAAGCATAGTGGTAGGCCCCGATGGCCAAAAGCGCACTGTCATAGATGAACCCATTGAAGGATACGCCGTGGTAACCCTGGAATTAGATGAAGTCCGCCAGCGCCGTGAGGAAACCCAACTGCTCCAATGGCGTCAGCCGGAAACTTACCGGGCGGTGGTCAGAAGATATTAATTT